>DAHXNG010000002.1 GCA_027366615.1 Nitrospirota bacterium
AATAAGGAAAGGTCATGTAGTAGTATGGTCGGGGCGACAGGATTCGAACCTGCGACCCCCTGCTCCCAAAGCAGGTGCGCTACCAAGCTGCGCTACGCCCCGACGAGAGATATGCGTGACAAGAGAAGGCTTGAGGGGGATCAGACAGAAAGCCGAAACCCCGGAGGATAGGGAAACACAAGGAAGCGGGATGGACGGCCTTGTCAGCCCAGAAGACAGTATAGCGGCGAGAGGATGAAATTGAAAGTCAGCTTTTTTCCAAAAATAGAGAACCCTGCCTCTGACCGTTCGCCTGCCCCCCTAGACGACAGTCCGGAAAACCTCCGTCCGATGAGTGGGGTAGCGAGCTCATCCACTCCTTCTCAAGAGTCCCTTACCTCCTCGCCTTCTCTAATAAAAGCCTTAGTCATCATGCTCTTTCTCTCTATTTCCCTTCTTTCCCCTCTCCCCTCCCGAGCTGACGAGGTTCTTGACACCGAGCACTCCCATTACAGGGAGCAGATCGAGAGAATTCGGAATTCTCTCGAACAGGGAGAGGACAAGAAGGATCGAAAGGAGACTCTCTCCGACGCTCGGCGGACTGCCCGGTGGGTCTTCGAAGAACCGGTCGCTGCCCGCAGGGAGGGTCTCCGGCTCAACAGGAGAATCTCAAAAGAGTTTCGTGAGCTGGGGATCCCTGTGGTGATCCACCCGGACCCTTCTCGTCCCGTCATTCTCCAGAAATTTACCGACCATTCAATCCGCATCACGGACTTCGAAAAGGGAACAATCCTTGTGAAGGCCTCCGTTCCCTTCTTGCGGGACGGCGCCATGAAGCGGTCGAGAACCATAGGGATCCTTCTCGCAACCCTTCTTCTCAAGGATCAGATCCTTTCCTTGCCCCTTCGGGAGAGGATCCCGCTGTCGAGATACCTCCCCCCCGAAGCTCTCAATCCTAATGGTCCCCTCGCCATGGAAATTCTTACCCGGGCGCTCGCACCTACAGGATTCCATGTCCGGATCATGCCCCTTGCCGCAGGGGGCGGGATCGTTGTCATTCACATGGAGATCCCGATCCCCCTTCATTTGGCTGAAGATAAGGCAATCGGCCTCGACAGGCTCACTCTCTCTTCTGCAAAAATTCCCCAAAGGCCCAATCACGCCCTTCCTCCCACAGGTCTCATCATCGATGCGCGACATCTGCCCGTGACCCCCTTCCGGGATATCCTCCTGGCCTCCAACAACGGACAGATTCTCATGAAGCCCGATGACGGTCGGGACTCGGGCGCCCTGCCCCACGGGTGGGCCGGATTTTCCGATGACCCCTCACAAGCCGTGCTGAGAGAGAGAGTCGGACCCCGCCCGCTGGTCGTTCGGCCAACATCCCTCATCCATCATCAGCTCTTTCTCCTCTCCCAGAGAGATTACCGTCGAGTTTCCCTCCTCTTTGCAGGAACCGGCCTTCTCAAAACAGGACATATTCTTGTCAGGGTTGCCCCCTTCGAGGAACCAGCGTCAAAACCCTCACCCAAGGCGGGAAATAAAAAATGAGAAAGAGGCTCCTTTTTTTTGCACTTTTCATCCTCTTTGCAGGCTGTGCCTCTCCCGAGATCGTCCTCGAGGATGTCATCAAGCCCCCCATCGCTCTCGGGCCGATCCACCGGATCGGCGTTCTGGTCTGGCCCCTCAAAAGCCCCGAAGAGAAACTCTTCCAGAGTACACTTCTGAGAAATCTGGGAGAGGTCCCCGGACTCTACCCCGTAGCCATTCCAGCCCCAAAAGACCTCGAAAAACTTCCCCTTAGCGCCCCCTCCTTGGCCCACATCTCGGGGGCAAACGATCTCCTCGTTATCCACATCCTTTCCCACCAGACCCACGACCGGCGGATCATCTCGGGGAACTGTGAAGCCCCCCCCTGCCAATCCATGAACATGCCCATGACGATCAGAATCAACTCCCTCCGGCTTCACATCGTCTTTCTCAGGGCCTTTCCTTTCCATATCGACCTCGACAGAACGGTCATAGTCCAAAACAAGGATAAGAAGATCCCCTTTTCACTCTTTCAACGTCACTTCACCCCCAAAACAACGCTCAACCTCCGCCTTTACGCCAAGGCCTCCCAGCATATTCGTTACCTCTTCAGCCCCCTTTACCTCACCGTCCAGCGTCCATTTTTCCCTTACAACAGACCCTCCCGGAAAGCCTACAGAAGCCTTCTCGCAAAAAAGCCCGTTCTCGCCCTTTTTTTCCTCAACTCGGAGTACAACCGGATTCTCGTCCGAAAAAAAACCGTTCCGACAGAACTCTATGCCAACCTGGGAGTCACCTACGAAGCCCTCGGCGTCTACTCCCTGGCAGACTACTACTATCAAAAGGCGGCCCGGGGAGGGAAGAAACACACGCTCAGGACCTTTGAACACCAGATGCGGTCGATGGTGGTCTATTTTATCGGCATCAACTTTTTCGAAAAGGGGGACACCAGTGCTCAACATGCACCTTGAAGACCAGGCAGGGGACGTCCTCAAGAAGTTTCGATATGGAAGGAAGTTCTCGCTTCGAGCCGTGGCAGAAGCGGCAGAAATCTCGACCGATCTCCTGCGATCTTTTGAGGCCGGGGAGAGCGCCTCCCAAATACAGGAACTCATTCGCCTGGGTGTCGTTCTGGGATTTGACGGAGAGTCCATGGCCTCACTTCATCTCAGTGAAGATCCGCCGCCGGGCGTCCAGCTTTCCTCCCGGATCCGTCCCCTGAACATGAGCTATGGAGGCTATGCGGTCCGGTGCGCCCTCGTCCGGCACACGGAAGACCCGCGCCGGGCCCTGCTTGTAGATACGGGAGGGGGAGAGGGACTCGAAAAGGAAATCGTCTCGGAGGGCGTCACCCTCGAGGCCATTCTTCTGACACATGGCCATGAGGATCACGGGGGAGGATGGTCCCGTTTTCAAGGGGAGGGGCCGATCCCCACACTTCTCTCCCGGGAGGACCACTCCCTTCTTGAGGGCGAAAGAGGTATGGAGGCATCCTGGCAGGATCCGATAGAGGGGTGTCTTGCCCTTGAGAAAAAGGGATGGAAGGTCAGTGCCATGAGGGCGCCCGGACATACCCGGGGGTCGGTGGCCTACCTGATGGAGGGAGCCCTGTTCGTGGGCGACACCCTGTTCTGCGGGTCGGCTGGTCGGGCAAGAACCCCGGAGGACTTTCCGGAACAGCTTGAGTCCATCCGCCAGATTCTTTCAGGGCTCCCGGACAAGTCCGTCATCATCCCCGGCCATGGCCCCCTCACAACGGCCCGCCATGAACGGGCGATCAATCCTTTCGTCAGGACAAGAACGCCGTCCCTGTCTGGCCCCTAGAAAATCTGACGGCAGACCGACCTCTTCACGGCATCGTCTCCGGAAAGAAGTTTTTCTACAAGATTGTCGTGGTGGCTCTGCATCCCGGAGATGGCCCGGCGAACCCTGACCATGGCCTCTCCCCGGGAAAACTCCCGGAGGGCCTTGAGTGGAATGTCGGGACGGGCATGCCGAAGGCTTGCCAAAACATAGGAACACCCCCACTGAATATGCGTTCGGGCCAACAGCCCCATCCGTGTGGAAAGATCGAAGTCTGAGACCTGGGCAAGAGCAATCGCCTGAATATAGTAGGCATCTCCCCGCGGAGAGACGGGACGGGGGCGGGTGATCTCAAACTGGCCAAGAAGTCGCAGGAGCCGGATGTAACTGAGGGCTCCATGAATGCTCCGCGAGTGCGGACGCCCCCGGTCATGGGTACGAATCACCTTGATGGCCTGGTTCAGGTAGTCATGCGCTTTCGGATAGTTGTAGTCATTCATCTCCTCATCGGACAGGACCCTGTACTCGGAGACGGTCACAAAACTCTCGAAAGGCCTCAGGCGCTGCTCGAGGAAGGCCGCCCTCTGAAGGTAGGACTCCCGGAGAAGCGTCACCCGGTCGGAAGGACTGTTGCAGAGCCGCTCCTCCTTTTCCGAAACCGGAGCAGAACAGTCGAAGTCGAGGACTTTGGCGACGGTCCGATGGAAAGAATCGGCCTCGGCGGAGATG
>DAHXNG010000009.1 GCA_027366615.1 Nitrospirota bacterium
CCCCCGAAAAAGCATCCTGGCATGCCCAACACCCACTTCCCTGTGATAAAATCCTCTCCAAAGACATGCCCCCCCAATCAAGGAGCCCAGGTGAGCGATCCTCTCTATCCCTTCGACGAGATCGAACGGACAGTCCAGCAAAAATGGAAGGCCGAAAAGGCATTCGCTGTCGTACAGGATGCGACAAAGCCAAAATACTACTGCCTCGAGATGTTCCCCTATCCGTCCGGCAGAATCCATATGGGCCACGTCAGGAACTACTCAATCGGCGACGCCATCGCCCGCTACAAACGGATGAGAGGGTTCAATGTCCTCCACCCCATGGGATGGGACGCCTTCGGCCTCCCCGCGGAAAATGCCGCCATCCTCCGGGGGATACATCCGGCCGAGTGGACCGAGAGCAATATCTCCCACATGAAGGAACAGCTCGAGCTCCTTGGCCTCTCCTACGACTGGAGCCGGGAGGTCGCCACATGCTCCCCCTCCTACTACCGCTGGAACCAGTGGTTCTTCCTTCGTCTTCTTGAAAAAGGTCTGGCCTATCGCAAGGAGGCCCTCCTGAACTGGTGCGACTCCTGCACCACGGTTCTGGCCAACGAACAGGTCGAGGACGGCCTCTGCTGGCGCTGCGGAAGCCAGGTGACTCTCCGCACAATGAACCAGTGGTTTCTCCGGATCACGACCTACGCGAAGGAGCTTATGGAGGGTCTCCACACTCTCGACGGCTGGCCCGAGCGGGTCCGGACAATGCAGGCCAACTGGATCGCCCCTTCTACCGGAGCCGAGATCGACTTCGAGGTTCTTCTCCCGGCCCTCCCTTCGGGAGTCACACCGCCCCGTCTGACGGTCTTTACGACCCGGGCCGACACTCTCTTCGGAGTCACCTTCGTGACTATCGCCCCGGAACACCCCCTCCTCGACTCCCTTCTCTCCGGATCCCCGCAAGAGAGACCGGCCCGCGCCTTTATCGAAGAGACGCTCAAAAAACGCACCCGGGAGAGCCGGGAAGAGCCGGAAAAGGAGGGGATCTTCACCGGGAGAACCCTGCGCCACCCCCTGACCGGAGAGGAGATCCCCCTCTGGATCGGGAATTTCGTCGTCGCCTCCTACGGGACAGGTGCCGTCATGGGAGTTCCCGCACACGACCAGCGCGACTACGAATTTGCCAAAAAATACGGGCTTTCCGTCAAGCCGGTCGTCGCCTTGCAAGACGGCGACCCTGAACAGTGGCCGAACACCGCCATGACGGAAGATGGCGTTCTCGTTGCCTCCGACCGCTTCAGCGGACTTGCAAGCGCACAAGCCCGCGATGAGATCACCGCCGACCTCGCCTCGAAAAACCTGGGAAGACCTCGAGACACCTTCCGTCTCCGGGACTGGGGGATCTCCCGGCAGAGGTACTGGGGAACCCCCATACCGGTGATCCACTGTTCCCGCTGCGGGATCGTTCCCGTGCCGGAGAAGGACCTTCCGGTCCTCCTTCCCCGGGACATCCATTTTACGGGCAAGGGGGGATCACCCCTGGCCGACCATCCCTCCTTCGCGAATGTCCCCTGCCCCACATGCCTGGGAACGGCCCGGCGGGAGACCGATACGATGGACACATTCATCGACTCCTCCTGGTACTTCCTCCGCTTTGCCGGAGGCCCGGGAGACGACAGCCGTCCCTTCAACCCCGGCGACCTGGCCTACTGGCTTCCCGTCGACCAGTACATCGGAGGGGTCGAACACGCCATCCTCCACCTTCTCTACTCCCGTTTCTTCACCCGGGCCCTTTTCGACCTGGGTCTCTCCCCCGTCCGGGAGCCCTTCAGAACCCTTCTCACCCAGGGCATGGTGCTAAAGGACGGATCGAAGATGTCGAAGTCCAAGGGGAATGTCGTCGATCCCGACCACCTGACCGCCCAGTACGGCGCCGACACAGTCCGCCTCTTCACGCTCTTTTCAGCCCCGCCGGACAAGGATCTCTCCTGGGACGACAAGGCAGTGGAGGGGGCCTATCGCTTCCTGGGGCGTCTCTATGGCCGGATCAAGGCCCTTCTCGAGGAGTGTCCCGAGGCCACAAAGCTCCCCTTCGGGGATTGGGCCGAGGAGCTCTCTCCGAACGCCGCCGCCCTTCGCAGCAAGACCCACGAGACGATCATGCGGGTGACGACCGATCTCGACTCCCATGCCCAGCTCAACACCGCCATCGCCGCCCTTATGGAGCTGCTCAACGCCCTGGGGAGCTACCAGTCCTCAACGGAAGAGACACCGGAGGTCCGACGCCATGTTCTTGTCGAGGGCTATCGGACGCTCTTGATCCTTCTCTCTCCTTTCGCCCCCCACATGGCCCACCATTTGGGGGCCCTTCTCGGGATCGACCGGATCGAATCCAAACCATGGCCCGTAGCCGATCCCCGCGCCCTGGCCAAGGAGACCGTCCCCTTCGTCATCTCGGTCAATGGCAAACTGCGGGCGACGCTGTCCTTACCTCCCGGGGCCACCCAGGAAGAGGTTGACCGGGAGGCCCGTATAGACCCGCGCCTTTCCCGGGCTCTCGAGGGACAGACCATCGTCAAGGCGATATTCGTTCCGGGCAAGCTCTTAAACTTCGTGACCCGCCCCGCCTCATGAAGAGCCAGTCGGGAACTGACACAGGCCGCTCCGGGAGAGGCTCCGCTCTTCCCCTTTTCATCATGGCCCTGACCTTTTTAGGGCTCTCGGGGTGCGGGTACCACTTCTTCAATCTCGACCGGCTCTCGAAGCTTCCCGCCGCTCACGACCTGAGCTTCGGGAAGACCGTGCGCATCGCCGTCAAGACCTTCCACAACAACACCCTTATCCCCCTTGTCGAAACCACCGTGACGCAGTCGATCAAGGACACCCTGCTTCGCACCTCGGGCGTCGTCCTCGTCAACGATCCGAAGCGCGCCGACATCGTCATCTGGGGGCGTGTGGTGGGAATTGGCCAGATGCCCCTCGCCCTTTCGAGCGTGAACGGCATCCAGGAATACCAGCTGGAGGTCATTCTTGACGCCCATGCGACAGGGTATAACGGCGTCGAGCTCTGGCACGGGGGCTCCATCATAGGCACCGCGATCAACTACATGAGCCCGAACCTCTCGCTTATCCAGACCACCCAGCAGTATGCAACCAATACCGCCGCCATGAATGCGGCCGTCCGGCTCGTGAACTACATGGCCCACTCGATCGGCTCCGCATCCTTTAACCCGATGACCTTGCAGAACCAGGTCGGCGGAACACCTCTCACCCCCGGAACACCTCTTCCCAACGGATCGGCCGTTCCGGGTCCCGCTCCCGGAGGCACCCCCTGATCCGCCCCTGTCTTGACCTCCTGAAGGCCAAAGAGCTCCCGGCGACGGTGATCGGGATCGCCCCCGGAGACCCTCTTCTTGCCCTCTGGGTCCGGCGAAAAATTTTGTCCTTTCTCGATATTCCGTTCGAGGATGCCGGGGCGGCAATCGAGCCCCTCACCGGAGAGGAGGCCCCCCAGTACCGTCTTCTGGCCCGGATAAGAGAGCGCCCCCTCTTCGGAGGCCATCGCATCCTCTGGATCTCCCGGGCCGAACGCTCTCCGGAGATCGATCCGGCCATCCTTCTCGAAAAAAACCGCTCCACCTCGACCG
>DAHXNG010000023.1 GCA_027366615.1 Nitrospirota bacterium
GGAATCACGATGAATGCGAATGAATCGGAAGCGGATCCCTCCTCACTCTCCCCCCATGTATCCTCCTTTTTTTACGAAGAGTCCGATCAGAACCTCTTTATTCTCGATATGGAGGGAGTTCTGGTCTCCGCCAATCCGTCGTTCTTCCGGGAGACAGGCTACCTTCCTGAAGCGATTCTCGGAAAGTCCTTTCGACTGTGGTGCGAGGCCGATTCAGGAAGACTGCCGGCCTGTGGAGAAAAAATCATCCGGGAAGATGTCTGCAAAAGGGCCGATGGCTCGACTTTTTTTTCGGAGATCGTGCTTTCCGGGCGGTTGGCAGGAGAGAGGCCCGTCGTGCTCGGCCTTCTCCTTGACCGCTCTCGAAAGAAAAAACACGAAGAGGAGATTTTTCGTCTCGCCACGCTCAACCGTCTTCTTGCCACATCGATGGCCTACATGGCGGAAGACCACTCCGAAGACGAGCTATTTTCCGCCCTGTGTGCCCATCTCGAAAAGATCGGGGGATTCCCTCTCGTCTGGGCCGGACGTCCTGACCTGGAGGGGAATTTCTATCCGCTTGCCTTCTCGGGGATCTGGGAGAGGATTCGTCCCCTTCGGTTCTCCACGAGAGTGGATTGTCCGGAGGGCCGATCTCTTGCCGGCCAGGTCTTTCTCTCGGGGACTCCGATTTTTGTCGCCGACCTCGCGGCCCACGTGAGGGATTCGGGGGTGTCGGAATGGATCGATGCGATCGACTCCTCGGGCTTCCGGGGTGGATCATTCATCCCTGTTTTCCGGGGAGGACACCCTTACGCAGTCATCAGTCTCTATTCCTTTTCCCCCGAATCGCTCAAGGTGTACCTCGAGGAGATTCTCGTGGCCATTGTGCAGACACTCTCGCGGGCGCTCGACAGGATCGACATGCGCTCCCGGGAGCGGGAAGGGGAACTCCTTCGAAAGATTCTCCTCGATCACTCTCCTTCGGGGATCGGGATGGTGCAGGGAGAGAAAGTCATATACGCCAACCGCGTCCTGGCAGAGACTTTTGGCTATCCCGATTCCGGCGAGATGGAAGGTCTTCCGCTTCGAACTCTCTGGGATGGGCCGGGGGAGGAGCAAAGGATCGAAGAGGCCCTTTCCGGGATGAATCTTTCCCGGCGGAGCTTTTTTGTGCCGGAGATTCATGGAAAGCGTTTGGACGGGAGTTTACTGGTTCTCGACGTCTCCCTTGCCGGGGTCAGACTCGATCGCGAGATGACGCTCGTCTTGACTGCAAACGATGTCACCGAGCGGGTCAGGCAGTCTCGTAAAAGAGCAAGGATCCTTCACCTGAGAGGGGTTCTTTTCGATCTTCGTCGGGAGATAGAGCAGGCCGGAGAGGAGGGAGATCTTCTTCAGTCTCTCTGCAACAGTCTCGTCTGGGAAGGCGGATTCGATTCGGCGGGCTTCTGGTCTCGGGAGATGGATCGTTTTCTCTGCCTTTCCGAGGTCAGGGTCGACCGGGTCGATGGCGAGGGGGAATACCATGTGCCCTCGCTGGACGGAAAGATTCCCCCAGATCTCTCCGAGGCCCTTCGAGGATGTGTGGCGGAAGGGATACCCTTTTTTGGAAAGGCAGAACTGTCCTCCGAGGAAGCTGTGACCGAGGAGGAATTGCGTGTAGATTCGCTCCTTCCGGAGCCTCTGTCATCCACCCGGAAGGGGACTGAACTGGTACTTCTTCCGGTCCCGAGGGGAGGACAGGCCTGGGCAGTGCTCGTCCTTATCTCCCGGGGCACGGATACCTGCGAGCCGGAGGTGCGGGAGATCCTCTCGGGAATGATAGAAAGCCTCTCACTGGCGCTCGACCGGATGGATCTCCGGCGCTCGGAACGCGAGATCGGATCCATTCAGAGAGCCATCCTGGAAAATTCGCAGTCGGGCATCATTATGGCCGCCGGACGCGAGATTACCTATGTTAACCCCTGTCTCATGAAGATCTTTGGCTACGATGGCCCCGAAAAGCTTCTGGGAAAAGACTCCCGGATTCTCTATCGCACCCGGGAGGAGTACGAACGCGTTGGGGCGCTTCTTTTTCCAAGAGTTTTAGAGGGGAAGCCGGTCTTCGTCCAGGACATCGCTGGAGTGAAAAAGGATGGAACCCCTGTCTGGATAGATCTCTACGATGTCATGGCCGATGTGGAGGGAAGGCCAACCATCATTGCGACATTGACGGACGTGACCGATCGACACAATCAGGAGCTCCGTCTGACCATGGTCGCCCGCTTCCGGGGGCTCCTGGCCGAGGTCAGGCGGATTGCGGCCGTTGGAGAAGAGCCGGCCATGCTTCGCAGTGTCGTTTCGCAGGTGGAAAGGGAGGGGGGATTTGTCTTGGTGGCACTCCTTCGTCCGGACGGTCGGGGAGGGTTTTATTGCGAGGAGGGGGAGGGGAGCTCCGAATCCCTCGCCAAGCTTTCCCCGGAGGCTTTCTCCTCCCTTCTGCAGTCCGTTGAAAGGTCTCTCGCCTGGTGGTGGTCGGAAGAAGCATCCGGGGCGAATATATCCTCATTCTTCGGAGCCGTCCCCATTCTGCGGGGAGGAGGTTCCTGGGCGATTCTTTTCCTCTCGGGCAATGATCCGGCAATATTTTCGCCAGATGTTCGGGAGGTTTTGGAGGAGATCGGTCGAAGTCTCTCCTACCAGCTTGATCGCCGTGACTCCGATGCCCGGGAGAGGGAGCTCTCATCCCTGACATCGGCGATCATGGGAAATGCTCGTGTGGGCTTCGTCCTGATCGATCTCTCGACCCGCACGCTTCTTCATGTCAACGGCCACCATCTCGAAGAGCTCGGGTATGGGGCGGACTATCCGATCGCTGGTGAGCCGGCCCGCCTTTTGCTGGCCGACGAGGAGGAGGTTCGCCATGTGAACGAGGCGATGGCGGTGGCCAAACAGGAGGGGCGGGAATGGGTCAGCCTTGTCAATGTCCGCCTTCGCCATCGGGAGGGGGCGGTCATTCTCTTCGATCTCTTTGGTCATTGGATCGAGCATGACGGATCTCCCCGCTTTCTCTGGACCGCAGTTAATGCCACAGAGCGAAACCGTCTCCAGCGACGAATCGAGCATGAGGCCACCCACGACAGCCTTACGGGACTTCCCAACAGGCGAGCCCTTGATCACCATCTCGGGATGGCGGTTGCCCGTGGCAGACGGTCCGGCGGGACTCTCGTTGTGGGGCTTCTCGATCTCGACGAATTCAAGCCGGTGAACGATCTCCATGGCCATGAAGCGGGAGACGCGCTTCTCAGGGAGTTCGCCGGGAGGGCCCGGAGGCTCCTGCGCGAGTCGGACTTTCTCTGTCGCCTCGGAGGAGACGAGTTTGTTGTCGTCCTGGAGATCTTCGAGAGAGAGCCCGAGAGGGTGTGGCGTGAGGTCTGTACGGCGATGGACCGACTCCATCAGGCGGTGGAGAGTCCCTTCGAGGTATTGGATGGACGCTTCGCGCAGGTATGGATGACGATGGGTGTTGCCCTTACCCCTGAAGGGGGAGAGACCCCGGACGCCCTCCTTCGGGAGGCCGATCATGCCATGTATGCACTCAAGGCGGAGAAGGGGAGGCGGAGTCGCTGGTGGGGAAGGGGAAAGGATATTTCGGAGGTCGGAGTCGTCAAGGAAAATGCTGGGGAGGAGTTTTCCGAATTCGGGGGGCCTGCTGGGGAGCTACTCGAACGAGTGGCCCCCCTCGTCGGGGAGGCGACCCGCACCTTTGTCGAGAGCTTCTACGAGAACCTCGGCAAGGAGCCTGCGGCCCGGAAGATCCTCGATCGTCTTGACCTTGCGCAAATGGAATCTCTCAAGCTCTCCCAGGGACGACATCTCTCCTTTTTGCTAAGTCCCGGAACGACGGCGGAGGAGCTCAGAAAGAGGGCATGGCACGTTGGGGAGATCCATGCCCTCTACGGGGTCGATCTTTCTGTTCTGCTTTTTGCCAAGACACTCTATGGAAAGATCTTTACCTCGGCACTGGGAGACGCTCGCCTTTCCGGACTCGAACGAACCCGTCTCCAGATGATTCTCGAGGAGCGGCTCGGACTCGATATCCGCCACCAGGCCGATGCGGGGGCAGGAATTCAGACCTCCTACAGCGAACTTCTCTTTCGCCCAATTTCTCTTGCCGCCCCGCTTTCGGTTGTCGGCCAGGAGGAGGTCCGGGCCCTGGCGGCTCTCCCCGGAATGACCGGGGCGGCCCTTGTCTTTCCCGGGCGGACGGGGGAGGTGTCGATTTTTGCCTCTCCGGACTCCTTTGGGGAGATCGTCAGGAAGTGTGAGGATCTTCTTGAGGCGACCATCGAAAGCCGCTCTCTCCAGATTGGCAAGTGTCGTGGAGCCGAAACACCCCTCTCTCTTGCCGCACTTCCCGTTTCAGGTCCGGGATTCGGCCGGTCGGAAGAAGCTGTCCGGCCAATTCCCGCGAGTCTTTTGCTGGGAGGATCCTACCCTCGCCAGTTCGAATCGGACTGGGTCAGGCACTTTCTGCATGGTTTTGCCTGGCGATGGGGGGTCCTCTTCGAGAGTGCTCCGGACCAGCACCTTTCCCCTGGTGAAGGCGGATAAAGCGGGAAGGGGCGAGTTTGTCGGATCTCTCTTCCCATACGAGCCCTTCTCTGCAGATCCTTTTTCTTCAGAAAGCCCTACACCCTTTTCTGTGGGTTTTTGCATGTTTACGGCCGGTTGCAGGCCTGTTTCCCTATGAACCGGAGAGGCTCTGTGATAGGATGGTTGCCGAGAATGTGCGGCCAACCATTTGTTGTTGGGTCCCTCCGGAGACTGTCCGGAGATCTGTTGAGTTTGAAAAGAGGGTGTTGTGCCTGAAAAAAAGAGACGACGACGGAGACGGTCTGGCGGGTCCGGAACATCTGAGATAGAACCAGCTGTGACTCAGGTTCCTCCTGACTCTCCCTCCGCATGGCGGGAGCGTATCGTGCAGGTTCTGGCGGAGGCCACCGAAAATATCCTGTCGCTTGAAACACTGCTCAGGCGGCTTCTCTCGAAAAAGGACCGGAATCATCGACCCGATGCCGAGACGGCCCTTGGCCTCCTGATCGCCTCCCGCGAGGTGGTGCGTCTGCCTGACACCCGCCTGGCCCTTCCCGCACGCCTCCCCTCTCTGACGGGGCGTCTTGATGCCAACAAGGACGGATACGGGTTTGTGATCGATCCCGAGGGCAAAAAAGACGTCTTTGTGCCGGCACATGCGCTCTCGGGAGCGATCGACGGCGACACTGTCGTCTGCCATGTGGCGGGAGAGGATGCCAAGGGTCGTCGCGAGGGGGTCGTCCTGCAGGTTCTGGCCCATGGTCGGACAACCTTCCCCGGACTACTTCTCTCGACCCCCGAGGGATGGTTCGTCAAGCCGAAGGATGCCCGGATCCGCACCCTGTTCCGGGTGGAGGATCCCCGGTCGGATCTGGTGGCCGACAACATCGTGATCCTGTCGGTGACAGTCTATCCTTCTGGGCCTTCGGGGCCTTCTGGGCCTTCTGGACCCTCCGCTCCCTTTGGACCTTCCGGAACCTTAGAAGGAGTGGGGCCTTCGGGACGTATTCTTTCCGTTCTCGGGGCCGACGGGGATCCGGCGATCGATACCGACCTTGTCATTGCCTCCTTCGGCTTCCCCACCTCCTTCCCCGAAGATGTGGAGGCCGAGGCCCATCGCAGGGCAGAGACCGTCCCCATTCTTCCCGACGCCGAACGGCGGGATTTTCGCTCACTCGAGATCGTGACCATCGATGGAGATAGCGCAAAGGACTTCGACGATGCGATCTCCTTCGAGGAGGAGCCCGACGGGTCGGTGACTCTCGGGATCCATATCGCCGATGTTTCGGCCTATGTTCTTCCCGGATCCGTCCTTGACCGGGAGGGATTTTCCCGGGCGACGAGCGTCTACTTTCCCGATCGGGTGCTCCCGATGTTTCCCGAGGTCCTCTCGAACGGGGTCCTCTCCCTCAACCCCGATACCGACAGGCTGGCCCGTTCCGTAACGGCACGGATCGACTCGTCCGGGAAGATCCTCTCCTGGACCCTCGACCGCTCCGTGATCCGAAGCCGCAAGCGAATGACCTACTCGGAGGTTCACCGGGTCCTGACCGGCGACCCTTCGGAAGAGTATCGTTCCTTCGTTCCCCGTCTCCAGGGGATGTGGCGGGTCGCCTCTCTTCTCCGGAAACGAAGGATGACCCGGGGAAGCCTCGACTTCGACCTTCCCGAACCGGAGATTGTCCTCGATCTTCGGGGCGAGCCGGTCGACATCCTGCGATCTCCTCGCTATCTCTCCCACCAGCTGATCGAGGAGTTCATGCTCCTTGCGAACACCCTCGTGGCGACCCGGCTGAAGGAGCGGCTCGGATTGGCCATATTCCGGGCCCATGAGACCCCCTCACCGGAACGTATCGAGAATCTTTACTCCTTCCTGGCCTCACTGGGGCTTCCCTTCACGAGGCCGGAGACGGTCACCCCGAAGGATCTCTCCCGCATCCTCGAGGAGACCAAGGGCTCTCCCCTCGAGCATCCGGTCCATTACTCGGTTCTCCGGTCGCTGAAGCAGGCCCGGTACGATCCGACTCCCCTGGGTCACTTCGGGCTGGCCTTTCCCGACTATACCCATTTTACATCGCCCATCCGGCGGTACCCCGACCTTATTGTCCACCGCCTCCTCGATCTCGCCACGCCGGGAGGAATGGAGAAGCTCCTCCCCGGGACCCTCTCCGCGGTGGCACAGCACTGTTCCGAGCGGGAGAGGAAGTCGACCGAGGCCGAGCGGATGGCCATCGACTACAAGAAGGTCCGATTCATCTCGCGCCATCTCGGGGAAAGCTTCGACGGACGGATTACGGGCGTGGCCTCCTTCGGCCTCTTTGTCGAACTCACTCCGTATTTTGTGGAGGGGCTTATTCCGATCCATCAGCTGGGTCAGGACTATTACGAATACAGGGATGACAGGCACCAGATCAAGGGGGCCCGGAGCGGGCGGACATTCTCTGTGGGGGATGCGGTTCGCGTAACGGTGGCGAAGGTAGACTTCCAGAGGCTCAGATGCGACTTTGTCCTTGAGGAGGAGGCGCAGAATCTCTCCGGTGAGAGTCGACCGCCTTCAGGTCGCCGTCGGTCCGGCCGAAAAGGGAGATAAGGGAGGACCCCCGCTCTCCCCGGACAAGGACTCAGTTGGGCTGAAGGGGGGACTGGGCTGCCTTGATTTCGTTCGATGCTGTCGTCAGGTCGGCGGAGGACCTGTCGAACATGTTCTTGGCCCACACAGGGTTACCGATCTTCTGGTACTCCTGTGCCGAGGAAAGACGTGTTCCTGCAGCCTCGATGAACTTTTTGGCGGCAAGAATATGGTTCTGGAGATCGGCCTCTTTTTTGGCGGCTTTTTCAAGTCCCTGGGCTGAGGCGCGGTAGTTGTAGGCCGCGTTCTGGTGGTTCCCTATGAACTCGTTCGTCTGTGCACAGGCGGAAAGTGCCAGGAAGGATCCGGATAAGGCGAGAAAGAGACCCCGCCTTGCGTACTTTCGGGGGGAGGGGGGCATACAGGTCGCATTGTTTTTTTGTGACGGTGAAAATAGTGACGCTTTCAGGGTGTGCATCGGGAAAGGCCTCCGCGGCGTTGTGAAACTGGTTTTCCTTGTCGGCATTCGACGAGGAGAGTGGGGCGCCTCCTCGCAAAAGGAGCGTGCCGGGAGCAGACAGGATATTGCAAGGAATGCATGACAGAACATATGATATTTAACATATTGGCAGGTGCGGGTTCAAGCCAAACGTCGCGGAGGATGTCGTTCGGGGGAAGGATTGTGGGGGCGGCACTCCTCTCGTTTTTGGCCGGATGTTCCTCTCTTTCTCATCCGGAGACGATTATCAAGGATCCGGCGGTCCTTTACCGAAGCTCGATGATGGCGGCCTCCGCCTATCGTCCCCTTGTTCTGACGCCCGTCGAATGTACGCCCCGCTATCTCGATATCAGGGGAGAGATGCCCGGGGGCCGGCGCAAGGGCAGCGGCCCCTTGCGAATACTGATCCAGAAAAACTGGGCGAACGGGATGAATCTTTCGAGGACAGGGCCGGTTGTCCTTCCTCTGGGAGCCCGGATCTCGGAGCTCCGGAACGGCGCCTGGGTTGATCGCCGGGTTCGGGGCTTCGTCGAGTTTCGCGATCTTTCGACCTGCCGGATCAGGCGTGCGGCCTTTGTCGCCTCCGACGACTCGTCGGTGCTCGAGCCCGCCCTCTGGATCCTCAATGTGGCGCCCCCTCCCCGGGATTTCTGGGTCCCCCGGATCGTCCTTCTGAATGCCTACCGGATGGTCGTCAACGAGACGCTTTCCATCGTGGGGCCTGTTCCCTATAAAACGTCCCGCCATTTTTTTTACCCGGTCTCGCTCGTGAACGGTGTCCCCCAGAGGAAGGACCTTCTTCGGGGCGTGACCCCTCCGGATTTTCGCGGGACGATCGACTCGACACTTTGGTTGAAAGAAAAGGATCAGGAATTTAAAATAAAGGGGGAGGGAGAGACGGGACTCTTCGTCCTCCGCTCTCGCCACACGACAGGGGCGGGAATCTATCTGCCCTACCCGGCTCCCTTTTACTTCTATCCGGCGAACTCCTACCGGGTGGTCCTGGCCGGGAGTCTTTTGGTCGATGGTCCCTTTGCCTTTGAGGGAAGGGTGGCATTCGACAGGGAGGCCCAGACCGCCTCCCTCTCGGGCCGAATTAACGAGGCGGGTTCACTGGTTTCGGACTTTCAGGTGGAGGTTCCGTTTGTGAAGGGGACCCGCTCCCGCTTTGGAGTTCCTGGAGAGGTGGACTTCTCGTTTTCCTTCAACAAGAGACGGATCGATCTTGTGATGTTTCCGGATCCCAACCGCCGGACGATGTGGCTTGGATCGGTGAACCAGAACCTTCTGGGCATGGCCGATCCGGGCTGAGAGAGTTGGGTCGCTCCTCCCCTGTCGCTTTTGCGACCACTCAACCCCCCTGGAGCTTCACAATGGATGACGAAAAGACAAAAAACGAACCGCTGGTCTCTTCCGGTCCGGAGTCCGAGGCATCCTCCCTCGAGTTCACCCCGAAGAGGGCAAAAATCCTGGGGGTATTCTTCCGGATTTTCACCATTCTCGAGTTTGGCTTTCTGGGGTTCATCATCTACGATCTGTTCCGGAAGTATATCGTCACAGGAAATCTGGACTGGTGGAAGAAGTGAGGACTCCGTGACAGCTCCTTTTGCCCGTTCGCCTCTCCCCTTCCGGGGCGGCGGGCATCTTCTGTCGCCCTTCTTCCTGAGCCTTTTTCTTCTGCTGACACTTTCCGGGTGTGACATCTTCAATCCGCCGACCTTTACCAGCCGTCAGCTGGCCGGGGTCGACCTTTCCGTGGACTACCCCCAGGTGCTTTCGGGCCATCGGGATCTTGCCGGGCAGAAGGTGGTCGTGGGGGGAGAGGTTGTCCGCCTCGAAAACCATACCACCCGGGCCTATGTCGAAATCGTCCCCTCTCCGCTCGACAGGATCCTGCGCCCGGAAGCCCCGGATGGCTCGGCAGGACTTCTTTTGCTGATATTTCCTTATCCGGTCGACCCCTCTGCCCTTCGTGACGGCGTCCGGATTACCGTTACCGGGACGGTTCGACGCATGAAGCGTCCTGCCGTGACAGCGGGCGGCCGGACCGCCCGTTTTGTCACCCTCGACGTGGTGGACCTTCACACCTGGGTTCCTCCGACCCAGCTCCTGGGGGGATCTCCCTATCCCGTAATGACCCCGGGATTCACCGGACCCTACCAGACCCCCTGATCCACTCCAGAACTCCTGACAGATTTTTTTCGACCGACTCCGGGAGGAGTGCGACCAGCTCTTCCTCCGTGTGCGTTCCGGTGGAGAGAAGGACGACCTGACAGCCAGCCCTCCGTCCCGCCTCGAGATCGAACGGAGAATCCCCGACAAAGAGGGTGCGGGAAGGGGGGATCTCCATGCGCTCTGCCGCCGCCAGGATCATGTCCGGTGAGGGTTTAAGGGCGTAGCCGTCGTGTTCCCCGAGGCAGAGAGAAAGAATGGACTCCCACTTGAAATGGCGGACCAGGGCCCGGGCCGAGGTTCCGAGCTTGTTGGTGACGACTCCCTGAGGAAGGCCCATGGCGCCGATCGCTTGAAGGATCTCGTCCGCATGGGGCATGGGATGGGTCGTCTCGAGGTAGATGGACTCGTAGTGGGCCCGGAAGACCGCCGTGCCGCGTGCGACCTCCCCGGCAGGGAGAAGGCGCGCCACCGACTCCTCAAGACCGCCGCCCACAAGTGCGAGCGACTCCTCAGGAGTGAGTTGCCGGGAGAGTCCGAAATGGCGAAGCATGTGGTTGAAGGACTCGCGGATGGGGAGGAAGGAGTCGGCAAGGGTGCCGTCGAGATCGTAGAGGATGGCCTGAAGAGATCCGGAGAAGGGTGTCATGTCGAAAGGTCCAGGGAAAAATAGGCATCAAAGAGGGGAGCATGCTGGCGATTGAGAGAAGATCCGAAGAGGGGAGTTGGTGGTCCCAACGGGGTTCGAACCCGTGTTTCCGGCGTGAGAGGCCAGCGTCCTAGGCCACTAGACGATGGGACCCAACGGTCTTTGGAACATTCTCGAGGGAGAAATTATAGCTGAACCCGATCCCAAAAGAAACTGTTTTTTTAGGAAGGGGCGACCTTGGCCCGATTTTCCCGGTTAAGGAGTCAGCTCCCGGGTATGCTCCTGTGCCAACTCA
>DAHXNG010000035.1 GCA_027366615.1 Nitrospirota bacterium
AAGGGGTGGGCCGAGACAAGGGCGCCATAGGCCAGACCCTTGGGATGGGTCGACACGATCTCCCGAAGGGAGAGTTCAGCCGATCCCCCCAGCGGATAAAAGCGGGTCCGGTCGGGATCGGCCGTCCGATAGCGCAGGGGAAAGACCATCCCCTCAAGGGGATAGACCCCGATCGCAAGGTCGGCGCGCTTTCTCCCGAAGAGCTCCGAGAGGCGCTCCTGGGTTCCGATGAGCTGGGCCAGCCCCTCCTCTCCCAGCAACCCGCCCGTCGCCCTGAATCCCCCCAGGAAGGGGCGGACGGAAGAAAGCTTCGGGTCGACCGAGATCTCGGGGGGACGCCCCGACTCCCGGAGCGCCGCCTTCTCGAGAAAGTCGTAGGGGTGTCCCGGCAGGGGACGGCCGCCCCGGAGCTGGCGGGCGATCCCCTCCACGCTCCAGAGATCGGGGCGGTTGGTATCGTTGAGCTCGATCTTGAACCGGCGGGTGGCCGGATCGTAATGCTTCCACTCGCCCTTCACCAGGTCGAGGGCCTGGTTCATCTCCTCGGGGGCAAGAGCCCGGTCGAGCAGGCGGTTGAGGTCGTCGAGATGTCCTTCAAGAGTCGGCACGGTGATCCTTTCGCAATGTGAGACAAGGGCGGAGACTCATCTTTCAGGACCGGCGCCAGGTGGAGGCACGCTCCTCGGAGCGTATCATGCCCGCCAGAACCGAGAGATCCCCCGTGAAGAGATCCCGGATATCGGAGAGCCCCAGGCGGAACATGGCCATGCGGTCGATCCCCATCCCCCAGGCGATGACGGGAACATCGACCCCCAGTGGGCGCGTCACCTCAGGCCGGAAGAGCCCCGCCCCGCCAAGCTCCATCCACCCCAGGTCGGGGTGGTGGGCGTGGAGCTCGACCGACGGCTCGGTAAACGGGAAGTAGGCCGGCTTGTAGTGGACCCGGTCGACCCCCGCGATCTCTTTGGCCAGAAGGGCAAGAAGACCCAGGAGAGTCCGGAAGCTCGCATCCTCCTCGAGGACGATCCCTTCTGCCTGAAAAAAATCCACGGCGTGGGTCGCATCCACCTGGTCATGGCGGAAGCAGCGGGCGATGGCGAAGTACTTTCCGGGAACAGACGGCTTGTTCGCGAGCGTCCGGGAGGAGAGCGCCGTCCCCTGGCTTCTCATGAGGAGCCTTTTGGCCTGGTCCGGATCGAAGCCCTGGCGCCAGCCCCGGGTAGGGGCCGGGGAGTCCCGTCCCTCGTGCGTTCTGGCCACCGCATCGAGCGGCCAGCCGGAGGTGTCGGCGGCGGTTTTCGGCTCGGAGATGAGATAGATGTCGTGGATGTTGCGGGCCGGATGGGTCTGGGGGATAAAGAGTGCGTCCATGTTCCAGAACTCGGGCTCGACAAGGCTTCCGGTCATTTCGGCAAATCCCAGGCGGACGAGGTGGCCGCGCACCTCGTCGAGAAACTCCCGATAGGGGTGAAGATAGCCGGTCTGGGGGCGGGGAGCCTCCGTTCCCACGGAAAAGGGACGGAAGGTCCCGCCTTCCCAGCTTTTTCCCTGGAGCATCTCGGGGGTCACGTTGCCGAGGAGCTCCTCCGCCCCGTCGAGGTCGGAGAGTGTGAGCGAAAAGGACGGCGAGAGCCGGTAGGAGCGGAAGGAGCGAAGATCGGAACGGACGAGCCCCTTTTCCTTCCCCCGGCGATGCTGGTAGAGGGCCAGAACCTCCTGCTCCTCTTTGGGGAGTCCTTCGAGAACGACGGGCTCCCGCGCCGAGGTCTCGAGAAGCCTCCGCAGGAGGAGGATCCCCGGAGGCGCCTCCCCCGAGCGGACGACCTGTCCCCCCTCGACGATCCTGATGCTCCCGCTCTCCTTGAGTGCCCCCACCGCCTTCGAGGCGACGGAAGGGTCGGGAAAGAGCGCCCGCAGAGCGTTCATCGCAAGGGGTCCGGACGAGAGCGCGCTCAGGATCCGCTCCTCGGGGAGCCCTTCCGAGAGTGCCGCAAGCCCCATGTCGGTGGGGCGCAGGAGGGTCTCCTCCCGGTCCACGCGCTCCTCGAGAAGCCCCTTGGACTTGACCCATTCGAGGCCCATCTGGACCTGGGCGGAGGAGAGGCCCGAGAGTCGGCCGATCTCGTCGACCGGAAGGAAGGCCTCCCTGTCGGAGTTGAGAAGAAACGGCCTCAGAAGAGCCCGTTCAACGGGATGAAGCGATTGGAACATCGGAGGGACGTCCTTGGTTAGAGGGATGGAGGGGGAGCCAGGCGATCTCCCCCTGAAGAAGGTGGCAGAGGGCCTCCCCGCCCTCCCCGTCCGAATAGAGGGGGGGCGGTAAGATCCGGCACTCCGGACGGGCCTCGCCGCACCGCGGGAGAAAGGCGCAGAGCCCCACCTCCCTCGCTGATAGGGACCCGGCAGAGACGGTCGGAGCCGAAGAGTCCGGGGATCTGAGCTCTCCTTGGGGGGTGGCGGGTTCGGAGGAGAAGGCCCCCTCGGTGAGCAGACGGGTATAGGGGTGGCGCGGGGAGGAAAAGACCTTCTCCGTCGGCCCGCTCTCGACGACAGATCCCCGGTAGAGGACCGCGACCCGGTCGGAGAGATACCGCACCACCGGAATGTCGTGGGAGATGAAGAGGAGGCTCATCCCTTCGGTCTCGACTAGGGATGAGAAGAGGTTGATGATCTGCGCCCCCATCGAGAGGTCGAGGGAGGCGATCGGCTCGTCCGCCACCAAAAGCTCCGGACCGCAGGCGATCGCCCGGGCAATTCCGATCCTCTGGCGCCCTCCGCCCGAGAACTCCCGGGGCAGGCGTTCCATGTCGCGAGCGGAGAGCCCCACCCGCTCGAGGAGGTGGGCGACCCGCTCCCGGCGGGCAGCTTTGCCATGTTCGATCCCGTGGACGGCCAGCGGCTCCTCCACGATCTCCCTCACGCGCATGCGGGGATTCAAGGAGGCGTAGGGATCCTGGAAGACCATCTGGAAGCGCCGGCGGTGGCTCCGGAGCGCCCCCCCCGAAAGGGCCGTCAGGTCGATGCCATCGAAAAGGATCCGCCCCCGGGTGGGGGGAAGAAGCCTCATCACGAGACGCCCGATGGTGGTCTTGCCCGATCCTGACTCGCCCACGAGCCCCAGGACCTCTCTTCTCCCGATGGAGAAGGAGACCTCCGAGACCGCCCGGAGAATCTTCTTCCGGGAGAAGAGGGCTCCGCCCGGAAGCTCGAAATCCCGGACGAGCCCTTCGGCCAAAAGAAGGGGAGAACTTGTGTCAGGCCGCATGGACAGGGGCTCCGAGGGGGGTGTCGACGGGATGGTGGCAGAAGACCCGACCCTCTCCTTCCGACTTCCAGGGGGGAAGGACAGAGCGGCAGAGATCGTCGGCCCTTTCGCACCGGGGAGCAAAGGAGCACCCCTCCGGAAGATCCCACAGGGGGGGAACCTGTCCCCCGATGGCCGCAAGGGGTCCGTCCTTCCGGGTCAGTGTCGCCCCCTCCGGGCGGGAGGCCAGCAGGGCCCGGCCGTAGGGGTGGCGGGGGCCTGTGGAGAAGAAGATCGGAGAACGCGACTCCTCGACGATCCGGCCGGCGTACATGAGGAGGACCCGATCCGAGACCCTACGCACATGAGACAGGTCGTGGGAGATGAAGAGAAGGCTCTGGCCGGAGCTCTTCCGGATGCGGGAGAGGAGGGCCAGGATCTGAAGCGCCACGGTGGGGTCGAGGGCCGTCGTCGGCTCGTCGGCGATCACGAGAAGGGGGTCAAGGGCCAGGGCCATGGCGATCATGACCCGCTGGCGCATGCCCCCCGAGAGCTGATGAGGGTAGGAACGGCTCACCGTCAGGGGATCGGGAAGACCGGCCTCGCGAAGCCTCTCGAGGATCCTTCCCCGGATTTCGGAGGACGGAAGAGCTGTATGGCTTTTGTAGATCTCCTCCATCTGGGTCGCCACTGTCAGGACGGGGTTCAGCGCGCTCTGGGGCTCCTGGAAGACCATGGAGATCTTCTGGCCCCGGATCTCCCGGAGCCGGGAGGGGGAAAGGGAGAGAAGATCGGATCCCTCGAAGAGAATCCGTCCCTTGGGGGGCTTGGCCCCCGGAGGAAAGAGTCCCAGAAGGGAGAGGCCCATGAGAGTTTTTCCCGAGCCGGACTCCCCGACCAAACCCACCGCCTCCCCCCGCCCCACGGAAAAGGAGACCTCCTTCACCGGCTCGATCGTTCCTTCGCGCGTGGCGAGAGTCACGGTGAGATTATCGACACAAAGAAGCGTCTCCCCTCCCCCCATCAGGGCTCCTCGTAGGTAGCGACATAGCCGTCCATCTCTCCCACCGAAACCCGGTCCACCAGAAGCCCCGGACGGGCCGCCTCCGCGAGCGATCGGCGAAGGCCCCGATAGAAGAAGAGGGCAATGTTCTCGGCGGTCGTCGTCCTCTCGGCAAAGAAAGGATGGTCGTTGAGATGGGTATGGTCGACCTCCCGGAGAAGGGGATCGAGGAGCCGCTCGATTTCGTGGAAGTCGACGGCCATGCCGAGAGCATCGAGCTCTCCCGTACGGAAAGCCGCCTCGACGGTCCAGTTGTGGCCATGAAGCCGGGCGCAGAGCCCGGGGTACCCGGGAATCATATGGGAGGCGGCAAAGCTCCTCCGGACAGAAACAGTAAACCCCATGAATATCCTTTCAGAAAAAATCCCGACCCCCTCAAAAACGAACGGCCTTTCCGGGGAGAGGCCCGGCAACCGGACCGAACCTTTGCATTATATCAGAGAAGCCGTCGAAAACGTGAGGGGCCGGCAAGTATATAAGGGAACTCAGGAGGACGGAGGAGAGTCGCAAAAAGGTCTCCGGAGCAGGTCCGGATCGAGGACGGATCGTCCCTCCCCGGAGACCTTCGAGAGAAGTTTCTGGTAGCAAGAGAGAGCCTCTTCGACGGCAGCCTCGAGGGAGACGGTCCCCCGGGCCACGAGGCCGGCCACAAGCGATGAAAGGGTGCACCCGCCACCGTGGATCCCCGGAATACCGAGGAAGGGATGAAGAAAGAGACGTTCCCCGGAGGAGGTCAGGAGGAGGTCGGTGCGCTCCCCCGTCCCCGCCTGATGTCCTCCCTTGAGGAGAACCCCCCGGGCGCCGAACTGGTCCCGGAGGCGATGGGCCATGAAGACGAGATCCTCCGGAGTCCGTTCAAGAATTGCGCCGGTGAGCTCCTGGGCCTCGGGAATATTGGGCGTGACAAGATCGACCCTGGGGAAGAGAGCGCGCGCCATTTCGCGATAGTCCTGGGGAGAATGGAGAGAGCCTCCCGTGCCGTAAAGAAAAACCGGGTCGAGAATGCGAAAAACATCTCCGGGAAGACCGTCAAGATAGTCCGAGAGTGCACCGACGAGCGATACGGGCATGAGCCCGATCTTGATCGAAGACGGCCCACCCCCGTCGGACAGGGCGGAGAGCATGTCGAAAAAAAGGGCGGGGTCCACCGGAGAGGCGCTCCGAACCCCCCGGATGCTCTGGACGGTCAGGGCCGTCGGAACCCCCTGGCCGGGAAGTCCCAGGGCAGAAAAAACACGGAGGTCCTGGAAGAGTCCCGCTCCGCCGGATGGGTCGAGACCGGCGATGGAAAGGGGGAATCCTCTCAATGCGCCCCTCCCTCTGGGCGGCCTCCCGAGGCTGTCTGGACGCCCGGTGCGAGGGCGGGGAGATGGACCGCCTGTCCGACAAGGCCGGTCAGGAGCATGGGGTTGATGTGGGCCCCCCTAAGCACTGCCCCGTAGTGGAGGACGGGGCCGGTGACGCGCCCGGTCTGGCCCACATGGCCGAGCACCTCCCCCCGCACGACCCGGTCTCCGGCGTGCACAACCATGTCCGACATGTGGAGATACTCGGTGAGAAGCCCTCCGCCGTGGTCAACGATCACCATGTTCCCGTCGTAGTAGAAACGACCGGCAAGCCGGACAACTCCATCGTTTGCCGCATGGACCGGAGTCCCCTTCGGAGCATCGATATCCTCTCCCGAATGACGGGCCATGGGATGGCCGTTCAGATAGCGGTAGGCCCCGAAGTCATGGGTCACCCGGCCGGAAAGGGGAAGGAGAAATGGCGCATGAAACCTCAGGGGCACATCCGGAGCTGCGAGCGCCTTCATGATCACCGCCCTCTCGCGCGCAAGCCGGCGGAGGAAGGAGGCGGGAGGGGTCACGAAGGAGCGGGCCACGGAGAGACGGGAGACCTGGAATGGACGCTCCGTCACGGAAAGAGATTGGGTCCGGGTCTGCCCCGTCCCCACGAGTTTTAGTGAAACAGTCCCGGGAGGGTGGGCAAAGTCCACACCCACAAGAACCGCCCGGAACCGCCCCCCCCCTTCGGAGGGCTTCCCGGAGATCCAGGGGTGAACCTGTCCCGTCGTCTGCCCGAGTTCGACGTCGCGGATCGTGGACTCCCAGGGAAAGAGCACGAGGAGCACCCCCCCCTGGGGGAGGGAGAGATCGGGCCCGGAGGCGGCGAGGCCGGATGAGGGCGGGCTCCCCACGCCCAGGAGGAGTAAAACCAAAAGAAACAGCTTCGCAAACCATCCCCTCTCGGGACATCTCCTTCTAGCCACGGGCCCAGGCCTTTCTCAGGGCGAAGGCGGCCGCCACCGGATCGGGGGCATAGGAGAGAGCCCCCATCACTGCCATGCCGAAGGCCCCGACACTTCGAACCATCGGCGCCTCTTCGGGGCCAATGCCACCAATGGCAAAGACAGGGACAGACACTGAAGAGACTATCTTTTCGAGTAGGGAAAGACCGATCGGCGGTCCAAAGGCCCGCTTGGAGGGGGTATCGAAGACCGGTCCCGCAATCAGGTAGTCGGCCCCTTCCCGGACCGCCTCCTCTGCCGCGGAGAGCGAGTGGACGGAAGCTCCAAGGAGAAGGGAAGCAGGGACTTGGGTCCGGATCCGGGGGATCGGGGGATGGGCCTCGGGAAGATGAAGCCCCGTGGCTCCCCCGGCCACGGCAAAGTCCATGCGCCGGTTGACGAGCCAGGGAAGTCCCCGGGGGACATTGTCGCGAAAGTTCCTGACGAGCTCGGAAAACTCCCACGAAGTGGCGGCCTTTCGTCGAAGGATCACCCCGGTCACCCCCCCGCGCGCCGACTCGATCGCCCGGCGCACAAGGTCTCTCACAGGCACCTCTTCCGGCGTGACGTAAAGAAGAGGTCCCAATATCTCCGCCCGGCGGGGCTCCATCAGGATCCCAGCATCCCGTCGAGGGGACTCGAGGCGCTGGCATAGAGCCTGCGTGGCATCCGCCCGGCCAGATAGGAGTCGCGGCCGGCCGCGACGGCGTTTCTCATGGCCCGGGCCATAAGAAGGGGATTTTTGGCCTCGGCCACGGCGGTGTTCATGAGAATCCCGTCCACGCCAAGCTCCATGGCGATGGCCGCATCGGAGGCACATCCCACCCCGGCATCGACGATCACAGGAACGGAGACAGACTCCAAAATGATGCGGATGCTGGCGGGATTGCGGATACCAAGCCCCGAACCAATCGGGGCGGCCAATGGCATCACGGCCACACACCCGACGTCGACGAGCTTTTTGGCAATAACCGGATCGTCGCTCGTATAGGGGAAAACGACAGATCCCTCCGCAACAAGAATCCGGGCCGCCTCGACAAGTCCCGTGACGTCGGGATAGAGGGTCTTGGGATCTCCGATGACCTCGAGCTTGACCAAAGGAGAGATGCCGGACTCACGGGCCAGGCGAGCATACCGCAGAGCCTCCTCCACCGTATAGCACCCGGCCGTGTTGGGCAGGATCTTAAACTCCGAAGGGGGAAGATAGTCGAGGAGGTTCGGCTCGTCCTTCTTGAGGATATTCACCCGCCGCACGGCGACGGTGACAACGTCGGCTCCCGATTCGAGGATAACCTTCCGGGTGACCTCGAAGGAGGGATACTTTCCGGTCCCGATCCAGAGACGCGAGCGGAAGGAGATCCCGCCGATCACGAGGGGTTCGTCGGAGAGACTCTCCGGGGCAAGGGAGGAGACGGCAGTTGAACTCATGGAAGGACCTCCGGCAATGATGTGGGGAAGGCAGGCAGACTAGCGTCACGACAATTTCATTGTAAGTCGTCCGGCGCCCCGGGAGCAAACGGGAGCTCCAAGACAAAACGCTACCCGGAGCCCCAACAGGATCGACCCGGAAGGGTGTGAAGCAGAGAACGGCTGAAATATCTCCCCTATCTTCGAAATACCAAAGAGGCGAAGCGATTGTCTCGACAAGCCCTTGGGCCTTATTCCGAGGTTTTCGTTCAGGTCGTCAATTTCGCACACCGGAAGATGATCCGTTGTCGAGGGCTAAACTCGGGACATCGAGCTCTTTCTTCACCCCAGAAGAAAAAGGATTATCGCGACGGGGACCCCCTCCGCGAGCGTAGTCTGCTTTGCGACGGGGAGATCCCCAACGCCCAAACTTCTATCCTAAAAATAAGCCTTTCCCAAGGGGTTGACAGAGATTTGAGGGGAGCATATAGTCATCCCGATCCTGAGACGGAGTGTCATGTTCTCGCCTGACAGATCTCCAAATTTCCCCCAATGGTGGCGATGGGTTGTTTTCCAAGGCCGGGACTTCCTTAGATCACAGGAACCGCCACAACACGAAGGAGTTTTTATGGACGACGGACCGAGTCCTAAACGGACGGAAAAGGAGGTGCCGGTTATAGCAGTTTGATGTCTGATTCCTGAAAAGACTTAATGCTCTTTCCCCGATTCTCTTCCCTTTTTCGCCTCCTTTTCCTCCGTACATTCAATTCATTTAAAGATCAGATCGAAGAAGAGTCTTGCCTTTCTTTTAAGCCAAAGACAGCTTCACGTCCATTCCTGGCTAAAAAAAGGCATTTCCCAAGGAGAATGCCATGCGAAAAATGGAAGAAAATCTTGTGAAACTGATTCATTTTGCCAGATGTGTGGGAAAGGCGTTCCAGGAAATCCTTTCCGGCCCTGGAAGCATGGGGCGCCTTGTCCCCTGAAAGGGCAAACAATGTGACAAACATCCTCACCGGCGGGATTTTCCCGCCGGCGAGGGTCATCATGGAGATTTGAAATGACGATCAAAAATCTTACTTGCGATCCTGGAGGCCGGTTTCCGATTATCAGGAAACCTTTCTTCCGGAAAAAGCCACAAAACCGCCTCTCCGGGCCCTGTATTCAGGGAAAACTCGTCTATATGAAAATCCGGCAAGAATTAAAAAGGTGGGATTGACACCTTAATACACATAATCGATAATGACTCTCATTATTAATAATGAGGATTGACCCGGACTGCCATTCGCGATACGATACCATGGATCAAACGATACCTAGTACCATATTTCAGGAGAATCACTTGAAACCCGCGAAGCAGATTGTTATTCCGAACAAAAGACCTCAAGAAAAGCGTTGGAACACAAAAGGCATTTTGGGGGGAATTCTTTCCCTGATCCTTTTCTCGACGATCTTGCTCCCTGGCCTGACCGGGAGCTCATCCTCGGCACTGGCGGCGGAGAACTCTCCCGGCCCCCAGGATGTGGACGGCGATCTCGTTCCTGACCTAGACGAGATGGCCCCCCACTATCTCTCATGGGGGCCCAATACGAGCGGCCCCATGTTCACCGGCACGGCCGAGGTCGAACCGGTAGGATCCTTCTTCTATGAACCCTACTGGTTCAACTACCTGACCCCGGGACTGGGGAGCTCCTCCCTTGCCATGACACAGCGCCTCTCTATCGGACTCATCAAGAACTGGGAGTTCGACATCGCCATTCCCTTCGTTTCCAATCAGGCGACCGCTCCGACCGCGCCGGCCGGAGCCACGGTCAACGCCTTCGGCATGGGGGACACGCTCGTCTGGGTCAAAAAGCAGCTCACAAGCGATGTCGATCCCTTTCATCTCTTTGCCCGGCCAGCCCTCACCCTCGAGCTTCAGTTTACCCTCCCGACCGGCCACTTCCTGAACCTCAACCCCCAGCTCTACGGCGAGGACCAGACCGGGGACGGAAGCTATAACGAGGGGCTCTATCTGATCATGCGCAAGCACTTCAAGCCGTTCATGCTCTACATGCAGCTGGGAGACATCATCGAAAACCCCACCCAGGTCGGGGCGGGGTTCACCTTTAACAATGGAATTCAGATGACCCCGGCTCCCCAGACGGTGGTCAACGGGAACCTCCTGTGGTTTTCCGGGGCCCTCGAGCATGTCTTAAGCGACAAATGGGGGGCGGGTTATGTTCTGGAATTCTTTGGAGAAAGCCAGACAGGGCAGAGCCTCCTCTTTGGCCCGGCCAGCGCCCCTCCCTGGAGCTTCCTCTGGGTCGACCCGGGGATTGAACTCACCTGGCCCGACACCGATCGGGTTTCGGTGACCTGGGGCCTTGCCATGGGCTTTCCTGTCTACCAGTCCAACTATCCGTCCACCTATACCCCCATGGGAACCATCACCGTCTACTACAACGGCCCCTTCGGATATCGCGGAGAATAGGCGCTCTCCCGATTCTTCAGTCGGACCTTATAATGATGAAGGAGTCTCTCATGACACCCCATATTCGGAAGACGGTCGCCGGAGCAATCCTGTCCCTGGGGCTTCTCCTCTCGATGGCCGCCTGCCAGACAACCCCCTCCGGGGAATCCCTGAACCTCGAAAACGAGAGCCGAACTGCCCTCCGGGAGGGTCATCTTAAGGCGGCCTATCGCCTTACAAGCCTCCTTGTCGCCCGCTTCGGACCCTCCCCTTTCGCGCTAAACCAGATGGCCCTCATCCAAAACCGCAGAAAGAAACCGGCAGAGGCGCTCCGGATCCTCTCCCATGCCCACCGCCTCTTTCCATCCGAAGATGCGATCACGCTAAACCTCGCCAAAATTGAGCTCTACCAGGGATCCCCTGCCACCGCCCGCCTGACACTTCTCCCCCTCCTTGCAGAAAAGAGGTGGCCGGAAGGATTCCGGACGATGATGGGCCGGATCGATATCGAGACCGGCCAGCTTTCCGAAACCTCGATCTTTCTTCACGAGGCGCTCCGTCGCCACCCCGACAACCCTCTCGTCCTGGCCAACATGGGCCTTTTGAACGAGCGACTGGGACTTGCGAAAAAAGCCCGCCAGGACTTTCTGAAGGCGGAGGCGCTCGCCTCTGATGGCGCGCTCAGGAAGCACCTTCTCGCCCTTCTCGGAACGACTGCGCCTTAAGCCAGCATGGGAGAGGATCGGCTCCCGACCCTCTCTCGGGGAGAATCGATGCCTTTTCTTGCCCTTTCCCCTGGGATATAATCCGCAGATGAGGGAAGAGGCCCTCCCTTTCCCGACATATGACCGCCCAGCACCTTCATTTATATCTTCGAGGAGCTCCGATGGCAGAGAAGTCCCCCCCTCATCCTTCCGACATATTCCTTCCCTCCCCCGAAGCCGTCCACCATAGCCGAATCCCCGACTACGAAGGGCTCTACGCCCGCTCGATCGCCGATCCGCACTCTTTCTGGGAGGAGAGGGCAAGACTTCTTTCATTTACCAGGCGCCACGAGACCCTTCTCGACTGGAACCCGGACACATTCGAGGGCCGATGGCTCGTCGGAGCCCAGGGCAACATCACCCACAATGCCCTCGACCGCCATGTGGTCGAAGGGTACGGGACCAAGGCGGCCCTCATCTGGAGCGGCGACGGCGGCGAGGAGGAGACGATCACCTACGCCGAACTTCTCGACAGGACCATCCGCTTCTCCCTTGTCCTCAAGAAGCTGGGAGTGGGCAAGGGCGACAGGGTCGCGATCTTTCTTCCCCCGACCCCGGATCAGGTCGTCGCCATGCTGGCCTGCGCCCGCCTCGGCGCAATCCACGCCGTCGTCTTTTCCGGATTTTCCCATGCGGCACTCAAGAGCCGCCTTGAGGATTTCGAGCCCCGGGTTCTCGTCAGCGCCGATGTCGCCTATCGCCGGGGGAAGGCCATCCCTCTTTTGGAGACAGCCAGAAAGGCCCGGGAAGGAGCCGCTTCTGTCACATCCCTGCTTGTCGTCGAGCGAAAGGTGGGATCCTCCCATACCCTTCTTCCCGGGGAGCATCTCTTCTCTGAGCTTCGGGAGTCTGTCATCCATGAAAATCGTCTGGATCCCGAGCCAATGGGGACAGACGACCCCCTCTTCGTCCTCTACACTTCCGGAACCACGGGAAAGCCCAAGGGCATCGTCCATATGCACCTGGGATACATGCTGGGCACATTCGCCACAACCCGCGAGATCTTCGACCTCCGGGACTCCGACGTCTACTTCTGCGTGGCCGACCCGGGATGGATCACCGGCCACAGCTATATCGTCTATGGCCCCCTCCTGAACCGCGCCACCGTCCTCCTCGCAGAGGGAACCCCCGACTACCCCGATGCCGGCCGGCACTGGTCCCTGATCGAACGCCACTGCGTCACCATCTACTACTCAACCCCCACCACGATCCGCCTTTTGATGCGCTTCGGGGACGACTGGCCAGGGAAGTTCAACATCAGAAGCCTCCGGATCCTCGGCTCGGTGGGAGAACCCTTGAACCCCGAGGCCTGGTACTGGTTCCGCCGGGTCACGGGAGGCCATCTCCCCATCATCGACACCTGGTGGCAGACCGAGACCGGGATGATCATGGTGACCCCCTTCGTCTCCACTCCCGAAAAACCCGGATCGGCAGGACGGCCCTTTCCCGGGGTACAGATCGATGTCGTGGACGCCAAGTGCCACCCGGTCCCTCCGGGTGAGACCGGCACAGTCGTCATCCGGACCCCCTGGCCCTCCATGTTCCGAACCGTTTTCCGGGATCCGGAGCGCTACCGGAAGTACTGGACGGAAATCCCCGGAGCCTTTTTTTCCGGGGATTCGGCCCGCCGGGATGAAGACGGATACTTTTTCTTTCTGGGTCGCGTCGACGACGTGATCAAGGTCGCCGGCCACCGCCTCGGGACCGCCGAGATCGAGAGCGCCCTGATCACCCATCCCCATATTGCTGAAGCGGCCGCCATCGGCAAGCCTCACGACCTGAAGGGAGAGGTCATCAAGGTTTTTGTCGTCCTCCACCCCCACGCCGAAAAGACCCCGCCCAGCCACGACGAGATCAAAAAGCATGTTCGGGCAGAACTCGGAGCCATCGCCGAACCCCACGAGATCGATATCGTCATCTCGCTCCCCAAGACCCGGAGCGGAAAGATCATGCGCCGGGTCCTCAAAGCCCGCGAGATGGGGTTGCCCGAAGGCGACCTTTCGACACTGGAGGACTAATGCCAAAAGCCCCCCCATTGACGGTAACGACCCTTCTCCATCTCCGCATGCGGGTCGACAACCTCGACCGCACCGTCGCCTTCTACCGGGACATCCTCGGACTCTCCGAGGGGCGTCGCATCGTCTCCCCCCGGGGATCGAAGATCGTCTACCTGAAAATCCCCGGATCGGAGACGGAGCTTGAGATCAGCGAATTCCGGGAGTCGGGGCCGGTCGCTGTCCCCCCCGACCTTGTCCATCTGGCCTTTCGGGTGGAGGATATGGACGAGACTCTTCGCCGCCTTATGGCGCTTGGAATCCCTGTGACCGATGGACCGACAGAGACCTCTCACAGCCTCTTTGCCTTCATCGATGCCCCGGAAGGCTACGAAATCGAACTGATCGCCCCCAAAAAGTCCTGAGGGGCGAGCCCGCTCCCCGGAGACCCATTCCACCCTCCACCGGCCTCTTCACCGGATG
>DAHXNG010000037.1 GCA_027366615.1 Nitrospirota bacterium
GAAGAGGCCCTCGTGTACATCCGGGAATCAAGGACCGTCAACAAGAAAACGGGCAAGATCTACTACAAGCACCAGCTGGTCGAGACGATCCAGACGGAGAAGGGACCGAGAAACCGGGTTCTGCTCCATCTGGGAGCCCTCCTTCTGGACAAGGAGCAGCGAAGACGCCTGGCCCGGATCTTCGAGGCCCGGATCTCCGGAAATCCCCGGCTGTCCTTCGCGGAGGAGGCCGAACCGGAACTGATCGCCATTGTCGAGGCCGCTCTCGAGAAGAACAAGCCCGAGAACCGGAAAAAGAAGAGACCGTCCGGGCCCCTCCCCCGGGGAACGGCCGCCCTGGCCCCCCAGTCCATCGAGGTGGACGAGGTTCGGACGGCCGGGGCGGAACATGTCGTCTCCCAAGCCTGGGAGCGCATGGGAATGGACGGGATCCTCCTGGCCCAAGGGTTCTCCCTCAAGGAGCGGGCTTTGGCCCTGGCAACGGTGGCCGGGCGTCTCATCTCCCCGGGGAGCGAACGGGCGACCTACGGCTGGCTCACGAAGCGGTCCGCCTTGGGAGAGATGGTCGGGGGCGACCTTCTCTCCGTCGGGAAGGACGCTCTCTATGCCATCGGCGACCGGCTGTGGACAGGCAAAGAGGCCCTCGAGACCGCTCTGACGGAGCGGGAGGACCCGTCCGCGTCTCCGGAGGATCTTGTGCTTCTTTACGACATGAGCAACACGTATTTCGAGGGGAATGCCCGGGGAAACGCCCTGGCCAAGCGGGGACACTCGAAAGAGAAGCGTTCCGACTGCCCGTTGGTCAGCTTCTCCCTGGTGGTGGACCAGAAAGGCCGCCCCATCGCGAGCCGCATCGACCCGGGGAACCAGTCCGAGCCCGAGACTCTTCCGCAGGTGCTGGACCGGCTCGAGGCCCTTCTTCCCAAAACGCCCCTTTTCCCGGCCGTCAAACCGACGCTGGTCATGGACAGGGGAATCGCGACCCGGGAAAACGTTGCCCTTATCAAGAAGCGGGGCTTCCCCTACTGCGTCGTCGAACGCCGACCGGTGGAAAAGCAGTACCGGACCGAGTTCGAAACGGCAAAGACGGACTTCGCCTTCTTCGCTCCCGACCCGGAAGACCCCAACACGGGCGTCTGGCTCAAAAAGGTCCTGATGGAGGAGGGCACCGCCCGGGCCCTCGTCCTCTCCGAATCCCGCAAGGTGAAGGAAGAGGCCATGGACAGCCTGAAGGAAAAACGCTTTCTGGAAGATCTGGAAAAGTTCCGGACGTCGATCCGGAAAGGAACGGTGACCCGGGCCGAGACGGTGCTCCGGCGGCTCGGCCGGCTCGAGGCCAAATACCCGACCGTGGCCCGCTATTACGCCGTCACGCCGGTTGCGGGCCCGACGCCTGCGCCAGGGTCGGTCCAGGAACCGAAGCCGGTTGGAAACCCCGGGCCCGAGCCGAGAAAAAGGCGGAAGAAAAAGACGGAGGAGCCGACCGGGATCCTTCCCCCGTACGCCGATCTCCTCTGGGAGAAAAGGCCGAAGCGGGAGGAGAGGAAAACCCTGACCGGGGCCTATGTCATCGAAACCACCCACGCCGACCTCCCGGCCTCCGGGATCTGGTCGCTCTACACCACCCTCACCCAGGTCGAGGATGCCTTCCGTTCCCTCAAATCCGAGCTTGGAATCCGGCCGATCTTCCATCAAACCGCCAACCGCACCCGGGCCCATCTCTTCATCTCCGTCCTGGCCTACTATCTTCTTTCGAACATCGAATGCCGGCTGAGGGAGAAAGGGGAGACCCGCTCCTGGGCGACCCTTCGAAACATCCTTTCCACGATTGTCCGGACGACAGTGACAGGCAAGGATCCCTATACCGGGATCCTCTACCGGATCCGCACCACAAGCCGCCCAGATCCGGAACAGCAGGAGATCCTGAAACTTCTGGAGGTGAC
>DAHXNG010000043.1 GCA_027366615.1 Nitrospirota bacterium
CCGTGACGAGATCCTCTCCCCCAAGGACTATCTCTATTTTTCATTCGGCGAGATTGCCATTCTCTGCGGTCGTGGACAACTCCAGTTCTTTCCCCAAAGCCATCACTGGACCGCATCCACCCAGAGACTCGTCGACAACTGTCGCGAGGAGCGTCCCCTCCCTCCTTCGGAATGGATGCCGCTTCTTGACCCGGAGCGAGGGGGAACGGCGATCTCCTCCCTCTTCACCTTCTCTCCGCCGGAACAGCAACCGGTCTATACCCCCGGCCGGTCGGCCCGTCCTGTTTTGGTTCTTGAAGGCCGACCCGGCGGCATCGTTGAGATATGCCCGAAGGTCCATTACTCTGACTCCGTCTTTGTCCCGCTCTTTGGCCCCGACCGCCATCGCCTCGGAGACTACCTTCCCGAACCCGACGGAGAAGGGGTCAGACTTATCGCCCGGGACCGGGAGAAGGAGCTCTTCTTTCGAAATACCTTCGAGCGCATTGCCCGTCTCTCCCATAGCGGGTCGAGCCTCCCCATCGAACGACAGGATGTGGCATCTCTTATCGACAAGACTCTCCCTGCACTCGAAGAGGCCGGCTTCGAGATCGACCGGGCAGGGCTCTTTGGAGAAGATATTATCGCCGGACCGGTCTCCCTCTCCCTGATCCTCTCCACCTCCTCCGAAGACAGGGTCTCACTTGAGGCCCGAATCGAAACCCCCCAGGGATCCTTTCCTCTCCCCGGGCGGGGAAAGGGGGAGGAGGACTCTCCACTTCTCTTTCTTCCAGGGGGATTAGCCGCCTATCTCGAAGGCCCGGAGCGACTTTTTGAAAAGGAGATCCGCCAGCTCTTTTCCCTCAATGGGAACGGTCAGGGAGAGGCCTCCCGATACTACGTCTCCATGCTTCATCTCCTCCGACCGGACCTGCCCTTTGCCCCCGCTCCCGGCCTGACGCTCTCCCCCTTTGCTCCGGCCCCCCTTCCGGCGGAGGCCTTCGAACAACTCTCTACCGTCTTTGCCGCCCACCTCCGCCCCTATCAGAAGGAGGCGGTCTCCTTTCTGGTCTCGCTTTTTCGCGAGAAGCTTTCGGGAATCCTGGCCGACGAGATGGGGCTTGGCAAGACCATCAGCGTTCTGGGATTTCTTCTCACGCTCCGGATATCGGGGCTTATCCCGGCCGACTGCCGACCTCCCCTGATCGTCCTTCCAGCTTCTCTTCTCTACAACTGGGCCCACGAGATCGCTCGATTTAGCCCAGAACTCGTCCTCCACATCCATGCCGGATCCGACAGAAAGAGGCGCCTCGAAGAGTCCTCCCCCCCCGACCTCATCCTGACGACCTACGGAACACTCAGAAACGATCCGGATCTTTCCCTGGGGCCCGACTTTGCCTGTATGGTCATGGACGAGGCCCACCAGGTCAAAAACCCGGACTCGCTGACCCACAAGGCCCTCGCACAGATTCCTGCCCGCCACAAGATTGCCGTGACAGGCACCCCGGTCGAGAATCGCCTCTCCGATCTCTGGGGACTATTCGCCCTTCTTATGCCCGGACTTCTGGGATCCCGGGCCCAGTTCGAACGCCGCTTCCTTCGGGAGGATGCAGGGGAAGAGGAACGGAACAGGCGAATCTCCCTTCTCAAGAATCTTGTCTCGCCCCTGATTCTTCGTCGCACGAAGGCAATGGTGCTGACCGACCTCCCCCCCAAGGTGGAGGTCGAGATCTGGGTCGATCCCACCGAGGAGGAAGAACTTCACATCCACACATTGAAACGGGAGGCGCGCCAGGAGCTCGAGAGGATGGGAGAGAGCGGCGACGGGCCGCTTCGCATGGCCTATCTGACTCTTTTACTCCGCCTCAGACAGCAGGCCTGCCATCCCCTCCTTCTTCCTCCGGAGCTCCGGGGAGCCCGGGACAGCTCGTCCAAGTTTACCCTTGTGACAGACAAGATCTCGGAGGGGGTGGAGGAGGGGCACAAGATCCTCCTTTTCAGCCAGTTCACGGGCATACTCGACCTCTTCGAGGCAAGGCTTCCCGAGTTGGGGATAACGACCGTTCGACTCGACGGCTCCACCCCGATTGTCGAACGCCAGCGAAGAGTGAAGCTCTTCCAGAGCGACAGCCCCGACTCCCCCAAGGTCTTTCTGGCCAGCCTCAAGGCCGGAGGGGTCGGTCTGACACTGACCAAGGCCGACTATGTCTTCCACTACGACCCCTGGTGGAACCCCCAGGTGGAGGCCCAGGCCTCCGACCGCTCCCACCGGATCGGACAGACCCGCTCCGTTTTCATCTACCGCTTTCTCGTCCGGGGAACGGTCGAGGAGCGCGTTCAGGATCTCAAAAACTCGAAACGCGCCCTCTTCACCCGGCTTCTCGACGGAGAGGGACCGGAACCCGGAGGTGACAGTACTTTCACCCTCGAGGAGATGCGCTCTCTTATCGACTTCGGCTAAGGGAGCGGGCACAATAGAGGAGCGAATGGGATGAAAAAAAACGCGGGATCGGAAATCCGGAGAGAAAAGAGATGGAAAAGATGAGCAGTTACCTGGCGGGAACGACCCGGGATGAGGCCCTCGAACGGGCCAGACATCTGAACAAGGAGGGGCTGGGAACCCTTTTGGCCCCCCTATTCGGGCAAGACGAAGGTTTTTCGGAAAATGACCGGGCCGACAGGGCGGGGGAGGAGACGGAGGCGCTCGTCAAGGCGATGGGGATGAAGCTCATCCGGGGAGGTCTCTCCCTCGACCCGAGGGACTTCGAACTCGACAACGGCTGGGCCCGGGCCATGGAGAGACTCTCGCCGCTTCTCGTCCGGGCCGAAGAGTTCGGCTACGGGGTCTGGCTTGAGGCGGAGGACTCTGAAACGGCCGGGGCGGCGCTCGATCTCTATCTTGGACTCCGGCCCCGATTTCCCCACCTGGGGATTACGCTCTCGGCGCGCCTGCCTCGTGCCCTCTCAGACCTCGCGATCGTCACGGCATCGAGGGGGCGAGTACGCCTCGTGAAAGGTCTTCCCCCTCCGAACACGGAGGCCGACGAAAACGATGGAGACCTTTCGGACCGCTTCCGTCTGCTTCTCGAGGTGCTATTCCGGGAGTCGAATTTTTTTGCGGTCGCGACCCACGATCCCCAACTGATCGAGGAGACCCACCGCCTCTCGGAGAGCCAGTCGCGGATGTTCGAGTACCAGCTCTACATGGGGGTCTCGGACACACTGGCCAGACGGCTCGTTTACGAACGAGGCCATCCGACCACCCTCTACCTCCCCTACGGAGAAAGGGCCGACCGGCATCTCGACCGGCTTGTCCGCGGGGGAAGGCTCTCAGAGGGGGAAGAGCACTTGCAGAGTTAGGGGGCTTTTTCCGGCGCGGGCGGGGCAGGAAGGTTCAGAAACTCCCGGGTGATGTTGACGAGCATCGTGCGGTGTTCGGCAAGACCCAAATTGATGCGGTATTCGTTGATCACCTTCACCCGCATCTCTTCCCATGCCGCCCAGCAGGCCCCACAAATCTTTTCCTGGACCTCTTTGCCGAAGAGTGAGGGAAACGGGGGATCGGAGAGCCCCTCGGCGTCGGCCCCGCAACGGGCACAGTGCACAATGGCCATCGTAAAACCTCTCTTTCCTTAAAAAAAACAAATCAATCAAGCTATACCTGTCGGATGTCCCAGGGATCGGAACACCGGGGACAACCCCCATCGATCTATTCTACCAGAGTCTCCCGTCAGGAGACACTCCCTGCAATATTGACTCCCCGGGACCCTTGATCGAATCTTGCGGCTGGAGTAGGATCAAAGCCGTCGCACATCCCCACCCACCATCGGGAGATCTTTTGGCCAGGGAACACCCCATCACAAATGGACGTCTTTTCGTCTCCTTCGACTCTGCCGCATCCATCCGAGAGCTGACCTACCCTCACGTTGGGAAGGAAAGCCATGTGGGCGGAAGAATCTGCCGGATCGGCATCGCCTCGGTCACCCGCTTCGAATGGATCCGACCCGAACATGTCCTCTCCCGCGAATACGAATCCCGGGCACCGGTCGTTCTCACCCGGGTCGCACTTCCGTCCCAGCCAGACCTCTCATTCTTTTTCACCGACTGGGTCGATACAAACGATGATATTCTCTACCGACACCTCCGGATCGAGAACGCCTCGAACCTGGAGATTCCCCTGCGGATTTTCCTCCATTACGACATGGATATCGCCAATTCAGACATCGGGAACACCGCCTCCTTCCTCTCCTCTGCCAATGCCATGCTTCACTACAAGGACCACTTCTACTTCCTGATGACCACCCTCGACGGGGACCGTCCACGCATCGATGCCTACGCCTGCGGAACACGTCATGCTCACCGGGAAGGGACCTGGCGGGACGCCGAAGACGGAGAGCTCGGAGGCAACCCGATTGCCCAGGGTTCTGTAGACTCCGTCTATGCCGTCTGGCTCACGGTTCCCCCGGGAGGCTTCGTCGAGAGAACATCTATTCTCATTGCCGCCTCTTCCTATGGACGGGCCACCGACCTTCTTTCGAGAGCCATCGCCTCCCCTCCGGCCATCTCCCTCTCCCGCTGCCGAAGCTTCTTCGACTTCTGGCTCGATACCCCCAACACCTGCTCCAACCGGCTTCCGGAGCACTATCTCAAGCTGGTGCGCCACAGCCTCTTCATCCTGAAAAACCACATGAGCGCCAACGGGGCCATCCTCGCCGCCGTCGACTCGGACTCCCTCTCCCTCTCCCGGGATACGTACTCCTATCTCTGGCCACGAGACGGCGCCATCATCGCCCACGCCCTCGACCAGGCCGGATTTGGCGATCTCACCCGCCGCTTCTACGAACTTCTTCCCTCCCTCCTCTCCCGGGAGGGATTCCTGCTCCACAAGTACCACCCCTCCCTCTCTCCGGGATCCTCCTGGCATCCTTCGGGCGTTCCAGGGACCCCCGAGTACCCCATCCAGGAGGACGAGACCGCCCTGTCCATCTGGGCCGTCGAACGTCATGTCGAACAGTACCGTGACCTCGACTCCCTCTATGGACTCTACCGCTCCTTCGTCCTGCCGGCGGCACAGTTCCTTGCAGGCTTCCGGGATCCGGAGACCGGACTACCCCGCCCTTCCTACGACCTCTGGGAAGAGCGGGCCGGAGTCTGGACCTTTACCGTTGCGACGGTCATTGCCGGCCTCTCCTCGGCCTCCCGCATGGCTCGCCGCTTCGGGGACACCGCCGTTGCCCAGGAGTTCGAGAAGACGGCCGCAAGAATGACGGAGTCACTCCGGGGGCGGCTCTACGATACCGGCACCCGGACCTTTCTCCGGGGCCAGCGCCTGGGATCCAGCGGTACATTCACCCCCGACCCGGTCCCGGACTCAAGCCTCACGGCCCTCTTCTGGCTCGACATCCTCTCCCCGCAGGATCCCATTCTCGCTCCGGCCATGGAACGGCTCTTCGACCGCCTCTCCCTCCCCGGAGGAGGACTTATCCGCTACGCGGGGGACCCCTACTACCGGGAAGATCCGACCCATCCGGGCAACCCCTGGATCATCTCCACTCTCTGGAAGGCCCGATGGCTGATCCGGACGATTCCGGACCCTCTCCATTCGGAAAGTCTCCGCAACCTTCTCGACTGGGTCGTGGATCGGGCGGGAAGCTCCGGAATGCTCGCGGAGCAGTACCATCCCCGAACGCTCAACCCGCTTTCGGCCTCCCCCCTCACATGGAGCCATGCGGAATGGGTTCTGACCATGGTCGAACTTTGCCGCGCGTCCCCGGAGAGGCATCCCTGGGATGAATCCCCTTGATTAAGGCCGACGAGAGCCTCTCCCGGAAAAGGTCTCGCCTGGTCAAGATTTGCGACAAACTCGCCCGGTCGATACCGGATCCCGCGATCGAACTCGACTTTCACACACCCTTCGAACTTCTGGTGGCAACCGTCCTGTCGGCCCAGACAACGGACAAGACGGTAAACCGGGTCACACCCCACCTCTTCCGGCGCTATCCGACGCCCTCGGCACTGGCACAGGCCGACCTTTCAGAACTCGAGGAGATCCTTCGCCCCACAGGATTCTTTCGCAGAAAGGCCCTCCATACAAAGGCCCTTGCCGAAGCTCTTGAATCCCGATTTTCAGGCGCCGTTCCCCAGCGGATGGAGGATCTTCTGACCCTTCCGGGAGTCGGCCGGAAGACCGCAAGCGTCGTCCTCTTTCATGCCTTTCACCAACCGGCCATCTTCGTCGATACCCATGTAGGACGCGTCTCGCGAAGGCTTGGGCTCACGCAAAGCACCGACCCCGGGGAGGTCGAGAGCGACCTCGCGCGCCTGATCCCGAAAGAGGACTGGGGGATAGCCGCTTCACGACTTCTTCTTCACGGACGCATAGTCTGTCTCTCCCGCGCCCCCCTTTGCGAAAGATGCACACTCACACCCCTCTGCCCCCACACTGCCGGATAGACACACCTTTCCGCCCTTGCCGAAAGGCCCGGAAGGGGTATACTAAAAGCAGAGAGAGGGTGGAGCACTGGCTCCGACCCGTCTTTCCAATGTGCATATCCCTCCGAGGAGAAATATCCCCGGTCGGAATTGAAGGAGGATTTTCGTGAAGGTCAACGAAGGAACCATTGACCGGGCGGTCCGGATTCTCTTGGGACTCGTCCTTATATCTCTCGTCTACGTTGGACCGAAGACTCCCTGGGGCTGGATCGGAATTCTTCCCCTCGTTACCGGGATACTCGGCTTCTGCGGCCTCTATGCCCTTCTGGGAATCAACAGTTGCCCCATGAAACACAAGGATTCCTGAAAGAGACCGCCCGTTGGCATCAAGGGGGGACGGGAAGAGGAGACCCTCCTCCTGCTCTCCCCCCCAGGGCTTCCCCAATTGCCATTTTCAGCACCGGGGAGCTTGCCCGGAAGGCCTTTTCCCGCCATCTCCAAATCATCATCTTCCTTGAACCAATCCCTCAGCTCTGGTAAGATAATTCGGGCATTGTGGCGTTCCTGACCTTTCCGTCTTGAGCCCTGCCCTCCCGGTATCCGGCGGCTTCTCATCCTCTCCGGATCCTGACAACCATTTTGATCCGGACTAAACCCGGCTTGATCAAGGCCCAGCCCAGGCTCAAGCCAGAGGGCTTCGCTGTTGCCTTCGGTGCCCCGGTTCCCTCCTGGATCATTGACTCCATGACGGAAGGAATGTGCTTCTTGGACTATCCGATTGAACGCATACGCAACTTCTGCATCATCGCCCATATCGACCACGGGAAGTCCACACTCGCGGATCGCCTCCTCGACCTCACGGGAGCCGTCACAAAAAGAGAGTCCCGCGAGCAGATTCTCGATGCCATGGACCTTGAGCGGGAACGCGGGATCACCATCAAGGCCCATAACGTCCGCCTCAACTACCGCGCCCGCGATGGAAAAGACTATCTTTTAAACCTTATCGACACACCAGGGCACGTCGACTTCACTTACGAGGTCTCCCGCTCCCTCGCCGCCTGCGAGGGAGCTCTCCTCGTCGTCGATGCCTCCCAGGGAGTCGAGGCCCAGACCATTGCCAACGCCTATCTGGCCCTTGAGAACAATGTCCACATGATCCCGGTCATCAACAAGATCGACCTTCCGGGAGCCGACATCCCCCGGGCGAAGGAGCAGATCGAGGAATCCGTGGGGCTCGACGCCGAAGAGGCCATCCTCATCTCGGCCAAGGAGGGGATCGGCATTGCCGACGTCCTCGAGGCCATCGTCGCCCGGGTCCCCCCGCCCTCGGGGAATCGGTCGGCCCCTCTGCGAGCCCTCCTCTTCGACTCCTGGTTCGACGCCTACCTCGGTGCCGTCGTCCTTGTCAGGGTCTTTGACGGGGAGATCCGACCCGGGAAGGGCATCCGCCTTCTTTCGACAGGAAAGGACCATCCTGTCCTCTCCGTCGGAGCCTTCACCCCAAAAAGGATCGACCTCCCCTCACTCTCGGCAGGAGAGGTGGGATTTGTCGTCACCGGAATAAAGTCGGTCCGGGAGACACCAATCGGAGATACCCTGGCCGATGCCGGGAACTCGGACATCGTCCCCTACCCGGGGTTCCAGGAGACCAAGCCAATGGTTTTCTGCGGACTCTTTCCGACCGACAGTGATCAGTACGAAGACCTCAAGGAGGCTCTCGACAAACTCCGGATGAACGATGCCTCCTTCACCTTCGAAATGGAGAGCTCCCTGGCCCTGGGGTTCGGCTTTCGGTGCGGCTTCCTGGGGCTTCTTCACATGGAGATCGTCCAGGAACGCCTCGAAAGGGAGTTCTCTCTCTCTCTGATCAGCACCGCCCCGACCGTTGTCTACCTGGTCCGGCTCACCAATGGAGAGGAGGTCACCGTTGTGAATCCGGCGGACCTTCCTCTCGTCACAGAGATCGACACCATCTTTGAGCCCTTCATCCTGGGCTCCCTCTATATGCCGACCGAGTACCTCGGCCCCGTCATGACACTCTGCCAGGAGCGCCGGGGAATCCAGCGGGAGCTTCGCTACATCGACTCCCGCCGGGTCCAGGTCCAGTACGAACTGCCGCTGAACGAGGTCGTGCTCGACTTCTACGATCGCCTCAAGAGCCTTTCGAAGGGCTATGCCTCCTTCGACTACGAATGGCTCGACACCCGCCCGGCCGAACTTGAAAAGGTCGACGTTCTTGTCTCGGGAGAGCGGGTAGACGCACTCTCCTTCATCGTTCACAAGGACAGGGCTTTTTCCCGCGGCCGCCTTCTGGTGGAAAAGCTCAAGGAAGTGATCCCCCGCCAGATGTTCGAGGTGGCAATCCAGGCCGCCATCGGCTCCCGCATCATCGCGCGGGAGACAATCGGAGCCATGCGAAAAAACGTCCTGGCCAAATGCTACGGGGGGGACATCACGAGAAAGCGGAAGCTCCTTGAAAAGCAGAAGGAAGGCAAGAAGCGCATGAAGCAGATCGGCCGCGTCGAGGTTCCCCAGGAGGCCTTCATGGCTGTCCTCAGGGTCTCGGAAGGGAGCCGGGAGAAGTGAGCGAACCGGTGATCCCCTCCCCTCCCCAGGCCGGAGAGCCCTCCAGAAAGAAAAGCCTTGTCCGCGAGCTGACAGAAGGGCTTCTGACAGCCTTCGTCATCGCGGCCGTCCTCAAGCTCTTCGTTGTCCAGGCCTTCAGGATCCCGTCCGGATCGATGATCCCGACCCTCCTCGTGGGAGATCAGATCCTCGTCTCCAAGCTCTCCTACGGGATCAAGAGCCCTTTCCACGACCGCTACCTCTTCCGGACGGGACACCCGAACCGGGGAGACGTGGTGGTCTTCAAGTGGCCGAAGGACGAGAGCAAGGACTTTATCAAGCGGGTGGTCGGGATCCCGGGAGACCGCATCCGGATTGAAAAAAAGAAGCTCTATGTGAACGATGTCCTCCAGAACGAGCCCTATATTCAGTCGATCGACCCGGATACGACCGACCAGTCGCCCCGGGACAACTTTGAAACCGTTGTCCCCCCGCACTCCTACTTTGTGATGGGGGATAACCGTGACGACTCCTACGACTCCCGATTCTGGGGTTTCGTCAAGGGCCGGAAGATCGTAGGCCGGGCCATCCTGATTTACTGGTCCTGGAACAAGAAGAAGGACTCCGTACGGATCGCCCGGCTGGGACGAATCATCCATTGAAAGGGAGATTTTCATGAACGCGCCCTGGATGGGGGAGGTCCTGCTCTCCCGGCTCCTCGAGACGATGGACCGATTTGAATCCTCCCGTATCCTCGTAGTGGGTGATGTGATGCTCGACCACTACATCTGGGGGAAGGTCGACCGGGTCTCTCCCGAGGCCCCCGTGCCGGTCGTCGGTGTGACAAGCGACTCCTACCGTCTGGGGGGGGCCGCCAACGTGGCCCACAACATCAGCCGGCTGGGAGGATCGGTCGCCATCCTCGCCGTGGCGGGAGAGGACGAGGAGGGGCGAAGGCTCTCCGAGGAGATGCTCCGAACGGGCATCGACACGGAGGCTCTTCTGATCGAGCCGGGACGCCCCACCACCACCAAGTCCCGGGTCATGGCCCACAATCAGCAACTTTTGAGAGTCGACCGCGAGGTCCGGACTACGATCTCCGCCGAGACCGCTCGCTTGGCCCTCGAGATCTTCGAAAGCCGGATCGGCCATCTCCATGGGGTTATCTTCTCCGACTACGCCAAGGGGATGCTCTCCCCCAAGATGGTCGAGGAAATGATCGCCCTCTCCCGCAAACGGAATGTCCCGGTCTTCGTCGACCCCAAGATCGCCTCGATCGACTTTTTTTCCGGGGCCACACTCCTCACCCCCAATCACCTCGAGGCCTCCCGGGCCTCCGGGATCGAGATCGAGGACGAGGCGACACTTCTTCTGGCGGGTCAGGCCCTTCTCGACCGGACCCGTTCCGAGGCAGTCCTGATCACCCGGGGTGAGGCCGGAATGACCCTTTTCGAGGGAGGGGAGGCTCTCCATGCCTCCCATATCCCCGCCGTTGCCCAGGACGTCTATGACGTCACGGGAGCCGGAGACACGGTGATGGCCACACTGGCTCTGGCCCATGCGGCAGGGGCGACCCTTCTCGAGGCGGCAGTCCTTTCGAATCTGGCCGCAGGGATCGTGGTCGGCATGGTGGGAACATCCACCGTCACGAGAGACCAGCTCCGCCAGGTCCTCTCCTTTTCGACACTCTTCGACGCCCCGAGCGGCGTCTTCCGTCCCGTGGGCTTTCGTCCCCGGATCCGGATATAGGAGTCTGTCCTTGGCCTCTCTCTCGAACCACCCATTCTTCGCAGCCTTCCCGGGAGCTCTCCCTCACAGGGAGATCGCTCCCGAAGAGGAGAACCCGGAGGTGGCGGTCGTCATCCCCGCCCGCATGGGTTCGACACGTTTTCCGGGGAAGCCCCTGGCTTCCGTTGCCGGAAAACCTCTTATTATCCATGTTGCCACCATGGCCCGACGATCCGACACCGTCGACCGGGTCCTGATCGCAACAGACAGCCCCGAGATCCTGGCCGTGGCAGAGCGGTACGGAGTGGAGGCCGTCAGGACCTCGCCGGCCGCCCATACCGGATCGGACCGGGTCGCAGAGGTGGCGAAGAGCCTGACTTCCGGTATCGTCGTCAACCTTCAGGCGGACGAGCTTCTTGGGGATCCCCGGATGATCGACCAGACGGTGGCGCCACTCCTTGCCGACGGACGGATCCCGCTCTCGACCCTCAGGCGGCGCATCGACAACCCCGACGACGTCAAAAACCCCAACATCGTCAAGGTCGTCGCAAACCAGAGGAACCTCGCCCTGTACTTTTCAAGAAGCCCGATCCCCATGGACAGGGACGGAGTAGCGGCGGGTCGCCCCGTTCTTCCCTGGGACCAGCATCTCGGCATCTACGCATTTCGGAGGACCGCCCTTCTCGAGTTTGCGAGGCTCCCGATCTCCCCCCTCGAGGAGCTCGAAAAGCTCGAGCAGCTTCGGGCATTGGACTACGGCTTCGCCATATACGTCGCACGAACGGACTTCCCGTCCTGGCGTGTCGATACCCCAGAGGACCTGGCGGCGATCAAGAACCTTGAGAATCAACCTCCTCCACACTCCTCTTGAGTGGAGAGGCACCGGTGCCTGACAACGGCATGTGACGGCGCATAGAAGAAAGGAGACGGCCGGGACAGGGCGCCCCCGGCCCTTCCGGACCGGAAGGGCCTCCCGGCGAATTTTATATGAAATTCATATTCATCACCGGAGGAGTGGTCTCCTCCCTGGGAAAAGGCATTGCCTCCGCCTCCCTCGGCTGTCTCCTCGAAAGTCGCGGCTACCGGGTGGACTTTCTTAAATTCGACCCTTACATCAACGTCGACCCCGGAACCATGAACCCTTACCAGCACGGGGAGGTCTACGTCACCGCCGACGGGGCTGAGACCGACCTCGACCTGGGCCATTACGAGCGATTTACCCATCTTTCCATGGGAAAGAAGAACAACCACACCACCGGCCGGATCTACTTCGATGTCATCTCCCGCGAACGCAAGGGGGAGTTCCTCGGAGGCACGGTCCAGGTCGTCCCCCACATCACCAACGAAATCAAGCGCGTCATCCTCGAGCGGGGCGAACAGGCCGACATCGTGCTCGTCGAGATCGGGGGAACTGTGGGGGATATCGAGTCCCTGCCCTTTCTCGAGACAATCCGCCAGTTTCCCCGAGAGATAGGCAAGCACAATGTCGCCTTCATCCATCTCACTCTCGTTCCCTATGTTCGCGCCTCCGCAGAACTCAAGACAAAGCCCTCCCAGCACTCCGTCCACAAGCTCAGGGAGATCGGCATCAGCCCGAACATCATTCTCTGCCGGGCCGAGGAGGAGGTCCCCGAGGATGTCAAGAACAAAATCGCCCTCTTTTGTGACGTCGACTCCGAGGCGGTGATCGCAGCCCCGGATGTGCCGACCATCTACCAGATCCCCCTCGAGTTCTACCGCCAGAAGCTCGACCGCTATATTCTCCGCCATTTGCGCATGCCGATCCCGCCGGCGAAGATCGGCCCGTGGAGGAAGATGGTCGGCAAGATCCGCAAGGCGAAACGTGAGGTCACGATCGGGATCGTCGGAAAATACCTGAACCTCAAGGACTCCTACAAGAGTCTTGTCGAGGCGCTCAACCATGCCGGAACCGAGAATGGCTTCAAGGTCCGGGTCGAATGGCTCGACGCCGAGGTGATCGAACAGGCCTCCTCTCTGGACGAACTGCTGGGCTCTCTGGGAGGCATCCTGGTCCCGGGAGGATTCGGGTCACGAGGAATTGACGGCAAGATTCGCGCCATCACCTACGCCAGGGAAAACGGGATTCCCTTTCTGGGAATCTGCCTCGGCATGCAACTTGCCGTGATCGAGTTCTCCCGTACGCGTCTTGGCCTTACCGGCGCCACCAGCCGGGAGTTCTCTCCCCACCCCGTCGATCCGGTGGTCGACCTCCTGCCCGAGCAACGGGACAACCCCGATCTCGGAGGGACCATGCGTCTCGGACTCTATGACGTCGACCTGGTACCGGGAAGCGTCGTGGAGAGCCTCTATGGGTCCGCACACATCAAGGAGCGCCATCGCCACCGCTTCGAGGTCAATGCCGACTACGTCGGGCGCCTCGTGAAGGCGGGGCTCACCGTCTCGGGAACCTACGGAGACCGTCGTCTCGTTGAGGTCGTCGAGATCACCGACCACCCCTTCTTCGTCGCCTCCCAGTTCCACCCGGAGTTCTCCTCTCGTCCGCTCTCCCCCCACCCCCTTTTCATGGGCCTTCTCAAGGCGGCGAGCCGCTCCAGGGAATCCCGTGCCCCGGAGAAGCGATGAGCTCTCTCCGGATGACAGGCCCTGTGGCCATTGGACCGCTGGACGCTCCCCTCTTCAGAGTGGGAGAAGGGGAGCCCCCGCTCTTCATCCTCGGCCCCTGCGTCATCGAAAGCCGAGACCATGCACTGGAAGTCGCACACAGGATCTCCGAAATACGTGATGAACTCTCCCTCTCCGTCGTCTTCAAGGCCTCCTACGACAAGGCCAACCGAACCTCAAAGAAGAGCTTCCGGGGGATCGGAAGGAAGGAGGGCCTCGCCGTCCTATCCGAGATCCGCTCGCGCTATGCCCTTCCGGTCATCTCCGACATCCATTCCCCAGAGGAGGTTCCCGAGGCCGCCTCCATCCTTGACATCCTCCAGATCCCGGCCTTTCTCTGCCGGCAGACAGATCTCCTTGTCGCAGCCGGCCTGACCGGACGTCCGGTCCATTTGAAGAAAGGCCAGTTTCTGGCGCCCGAAGACATGGGGCCGGCCGCCCGGAAGATCAGTGAAACAGGCAACAACCGCATCCTTCTCTGCGAACGGGGCACGACCTTCGGCTACCACAACCTCGTGGTCGACTTCCGCTCCCTGGCCATCATGGCAAGGCTCTCCTATCCGGTCATCCTCGACGGAACGCATTCGGTCCAGAGCCCCGGAGGAGGCGGAGACCGTTCCGGGGGCGACCGGACCTTCGTCCCGCTTCTTGTCCGGGCGGCCATGGCGGCCGGCTGCGACGGGCTTTTTCTCGAGACTCACCCGAACCCCGACGCCGCGCCCAGCGACGGTCCGAACATGATCCCGCTCTCGGAACTCCCTGCCCTCTTGAAACAGGCCGTCGAACTCCATGCTTTCAGGACGAAAAAGGTCTCCGATCCGGCCTTTTCCCCGGTCCCCCACCCATGACAGGGGAGACCCCGGATAAGATCCGGAAAAGAATCGCGATGGGGCGCACGATCCTCGAGGAGGAGGCGAGGGCCATTCAGGCCCTCGCCCCCAGGATCGATGTGGCCTTTGCCGAGGCGGTGGGAGCCCTCCTCGACAATCCGGGAAAGCTCGCCGTGACCGGAATCGGAAAGTCAGGACATATCGCCCGGAAGGTCTCCGCCACCTTTTCCTCGACCGGAACTCCCGCCTTCTTTCTGCATCCCGGTGAGGCCCTCCACGGAGATCTCGGCATGCTCGAGTCCCGGGATATTCTCCTGGCCTTCTCCAAATCGGGAGAGACGGAAGAGATCCTGGCCCTCATCCCGCTTCTCGAGCGCATGGAGATCCCCGTCGTGGCCATCCTGGGCGCCAGGGACTCGACAATCGGGAGGAAGGCCTCGTGGACGCTCTCCGCAGAGGTGACCCACGAAGCCGGCCCTCTGGGCATCGCCCCCACATCGAGTACAACGGCGATGCTCGCACTGGGCGATGCCTTGGCCATGGCCGTCCTTGCCGAGCGCGACTTCGGAATTCCCGACTTTGCCTCCCTCCACCCGGGAGGCTCCCTCGGACGCCGCTATTTCCTTCAGATCAGTGCCCTCATGCACGGAGGGGACCGCATTCCCCGCGTCTCTCCCGTGACGCCGCTTCGGGAGGTCATCGTCGAAATGACGGAAAAGAAGCTTGGGATGACGACTGTTCAGGAAAAGAACGGGACCCTTCTGGGAATCCTGACCGATGGAGATCTGCGTCGGGCCCTCGAAAACGGGAGCAGACACCCCGGCCCCATTCTCGATGTTCCGGCCAGTGATGTCATGACCGCCACCCCCATTGCCCTGCCACCTTCCACGCTCGCCTCCGAAGCCCTCACACTGATGGAATCCCGGCAGATCACAAGCGTTGTCGTCGTCCACCCGGACCATACTGTGGCCGGGGTTCTCCACATCCACGACCTTCTCCGGGCCGGTGTCCTGTGAGGCGTCCGATGCCCCTTTCGGTCAGACGGCGGCTCCCCTTTCTCCGGGGACTTGTCCTCGACGTGGACGGCGTCCTCACCGATGGTCGCCTCCACTACACTCCAGCGGAGAACGATCTCAAGTCCTTCCATGTTCGGGATGGCCACGGCATCGTCACCCTTCTTCGGGAAGGCTTTCTCGTGGGGGTGATCTCGGGACGGACCGGAGAAGCCACGAAAAAGCGCCTCACGGAGCTGGGCATCGTCGATATTTTCCTGGGGGTTCGCGACAAAAATGAGGTTTTCAGAAATCTCCTCGCCCACTGGAAAATCGAGGCGTCCGAGGTCGCTGTGGTCGGGGACGACATCACCGATCTTGGAATGATGGCGATGGGAGGCCTGTCGATCACCGTCGCTGACGGCCACAGAGCTCTCCTCAATACGGCCCACTGGGTCACGAATACATCCGGCGGTTTTGGAGCGGTCAGGGAAGTGACCGATGCCATTCTTTTTACGAGAAAAAGGGGTCGCCCCTACAATCAAGAGGACGGACTGTGCTGAATACTGCCAATGCCATCACGCTGGCCCGCATCTTCCTCATTCCGGCGGTCATCGTTCTCGACCATCCCCCCAAGGCCGGTCCGAGCCCGCTTGCGGCACTGCTCTTCGTCATCGCCTCCCTGACGGACCTTCTCGACGGATATGTCGCCAGGCGTTTCAACATGGTGACATCCATGGGAAAACTTCTCGATCCCATCGCTGACAAGATCCTCATCAGTTCCGTCCTCTTCCTTCTTGTGGGACACGGACTTCTGCCCCCCCTTCTCGCCATTCTGGTCGTGGCGCGGGAGTTTGCCGTCTCGGGCCTTCGCCAGGTAGCGGCGACCCGGGGGATCGTCATTCCCGCAGAGACAAGCGGTAAGGTCAAAATGGGCTTTCAGACCGTCTCGATCGCCCTGCTCCTCGACAACAACCACCACGTCAAAATTCCCGGAACAAACTTTCTCCTCAACTTTCACTGGATCGGCCTTCTGACCTTCTGGGTCGCGATCATCCTGACCATCGTCTCCGCCGTCCAGTATCTTCTCTGGTACCTCTGGGTCACCGACCGGGAGGATCATCGGTGAGCATCGGAGAACTTCTTGCTCTTTCCTATCTCCTCGGTTCGATTCCAACGGGGCTCCTGCTGGCCCGCATCAAGGGCATCGACATCAGAAAGAGCGGGAGCGGCAACATCGGATTTACGAATGTCATGCGCGTGGCGGGGAAGGACCGGTCGGGAAAGGTCATCGGATTTCTCACTCTGGCCGGTGACATGGGAAAAGGTGCCCTGGCCGTCCGCATCGCGCTCCACCAGGGATCACCGTGGGCTCCGGCCTTGGCCGGAATCGCCGTCTTTCTGGGACACATCTTCTCCTTCTGGCTCCGGGGACGGGGGGGGAAAGGCGTAGCAACGGGACTTGGCGTCTCTCTCGGTATCAATCCTGCATTGGGCATTCTGATATGCCTCCCCTGGCTCCTCCTCTTTATCGCGACCAGGATCTCCTCGATCGCCGCCCTTGGAAGCTTTGCCCTGATGCCTCTCCTGGCATTCCTCTGGCAGACATTTCTTCCCTCCCCGACAAGCATTCTTCCGGCACATACGATTGAGCTCTATGCCGCCATGACAGTCCTCGTCTTTTTTCGGCACCGGGAGAACATCTCCCGCCTCATACAAGGGCAAGAAGGGCGGATTTGATTCAATAAAATTTAATTATTTATAGTTACATATTTATTAATACTGAATACTTACGACATACCGTGACGTGAATCACGCTATATCGCTGACTAATGGGACTTGACATTTTTCTGACTTGAGCCATAATCGCTATTGAAGAGTGGGTCCTGCCTGTAAGGGGGCGGACTCCCCCGGGATCCATCCTCACCGAGTTCAGAAGCAAAGTTCCCCCATCAAGGAGACATCGATGGAGACATCGGCCCCGAAAGATAAAAGGTTCACGGTTCTCCTGGTTCCGTCCCCCTCAGACCGGATTCGCCGCTTTGAGATTTCCGGGCGATGGATCCGTTGGGGAACGGTTGCCGGAGCCATCTTTGGTATTTTCCTTCTTCTCTTTTCGGCACTTTCTGTCGCTCTTTTTGAAAAAGAGGCCCGCATGATCTCACTCCAGCACAAGAGTCGGGCACAGAAAGAGGAGATCGTCAGAACCTACCGAAAGCTTCAGGATATTCACTCCAAGATGGTCGATGTGGCGAAGCTCGAGCGGAAGGTTCGGCTCATCATGAACACCTCGGAGTCCAACGGATCGAATGTTGTCCTGGGTCTGGGCGGTCCGACACAGACTGTTGCCCCCTCCGTCCTGATCCAGAAAGGCAAGCGGGGAATGGACGACCTCATGGCAGAGATGGATCGCCAGATCGGCGACCTCGGCCAGGGGGTCATCAACCAGGAAGAGTCCCTCGCCAATCTCAAGCGCGCGATCCGGGAACGCCAAAGCGAATGGGCCTACACTCCGAGCATCTGGCCCACCAGAGGGGTTATGACCTCCCGCTTTGGATACCGGACCTCTCCTTTCGGACTCGGCCGCGACTTTCATCCAGGCATTGACATTGCCGGATCGATCGGCACACCGATCATGGCAACAGCCTCCGGAACCGTGACCCTTGCCGGTTGGGACCAGGGGTTCGGAAAGACCGTCGTAATCGACCACTCCGGAACGATCTCGACCCTCTATGGCCATCTTGAAAAGGTCAACGTTTACGAAGGGGAGCAGGTCAAGCGCGGAGAGGTCATCGGGTATCTCGGAAATACGGGCCTTTCTACCGGCCCGCATCTCCACTACCAGATCATGGTCAACCACACACCGGTTAACCCCAAGCGTTATATACTGAACCGGTTTTAGCTAAGACCTCGAGGGGATGGGGGAGACTCGCAATCACACATCTCCCCCACCCCTCATGGCTGTGAGCAGCCTGCCCAAGTGTCCCACCGGCCTTCTGGTCAACCTTCCCGTTTTCCTTTAGAATAAAGCCACATTCTTCTCCGAAATGGAAGAAATCTTCTCTACAGGCCGGAGGCAACGGAGTCGGATTGAACACTCATTCTCAAGCTCTCGGCTCTGCCCGGGGGCTCAGGCTTCGAACAAAGATCCTTCTTTTTTCAGCACTCCTGCTGGGGATTATCCTCTCCTCGAACCTCTATGCCATTACCAGCCTCTACGCACTCCACAAGATCTTCCTCGAGATAAAAAACCAGTCGGTTTCCGGCCTTCTTCTCATCTCTCAGGTTGAGAACAGGGCGGGCGTTATCCTCGCCGAGGACAAGCGCTATATTCTCTTTGCCCCCCTCTCCCCGGCGGCACCATCCTCCCCTGTACTCACCGAACTCCCGATACTCAAGGCTCTCCTGCAAACTCTCCCCCGCCCTGATGCCCGGACGAACTTTCTTGCCCACGGGGCCGAAACCGCCGAAGGGGCTATCGAGATCTCCATCGCCCGGGAAGAGTCCGCAATGGCCAAGGGGAACCGGACCCTGGCGATCGCAATTAGCCGGGGATCGACCGATCCACTTCTCATCCACATGGCAAGTCTTCTCAGGACACTGAAGGAAGCCTATCAAAAGGCACTCGAGCAGCGCATCGCCGAAACCACCGCCCGAGAGGAGCAGATGACGACCGTCAGCATCGAGATGACCGCCATCGGCTCCCTCCTTGTGCTTCTTCTTCTCTTTTCCTTTTCCCGAATGGTTCTGACCCCGATCATGGCCTTGATCGAGGGGACCCGCCGGATCTCCAACGGCTCCTTCCACAACCCGGTCCTCCTTCCCAACACTGACGAGATGGGAGATCTGGCCCGGGCACTGAATGACATGGCGCACCAGCTAGGCGAGTTATCCCGGAAAAAATCGGAGTTCGTGACGATTGCCTCCCACGAGCTCCGGACTCCCCTTACCAGCATCCGGGGCTTTATTGCGATGCTCAAGAGGCAGTCTCTCGGCCCCCTCAACGAAGAGCAGCAGAAAAGCCTCTCGGTAGTTGGAGAAGAGATCGACCATCTCGTAACCCTGGTCAACCAGCTCCTGGATCTGGGCCGAATCGAAGCCGGACAGATGCGTCCGGAGATCCGCCCCCTCGATCTCGCCCCCTTCCTTGACAGAATCGGAGAGCGGTATCGCCTTACCGCCCATGGCTCAGGGCGCCATTTCGAGCTGGTTCTCGATCCGGAGCTCCCCGAGACGATCAAGACCGATGCCCACCGTCTCGCCCAAATTCTGGACAATCTGCTGGGCAATGCCTTCAAATTTACCCAGGAAGGAGAGACGGTCGCTCTTTCCGTTTCGAGAGAGTTTGCCCACATTCGGTTTGACATTGCCGACACCGGAATCGGCATCCCCCCTGAAAATATCCCCTTTCTCTTTGACAAGTTCTATCAGGTGGCCCCCTTCGATTACCGCACAAAGGAGGGGCTGGGGCTGGGGCTGGCCGTCACGAAAGGGATCGTCATGGCCCTTGGCGGATCGATTGAAATACGAAAGAATACTCCCAAGGGGACGTGTGCCAGCGTCATCCTTCCACTCGAACTTGCGGAGGACTCCCGTGGATAGATCTCTCTTGAAAGAGCCATCCTCCCTCGTCAGGGGAGCACTCTTGCTCTTTCTGTCGATGACACTCCTGTCCGCCTGTCAGGGGGCACATCTCTCCCGCAGACCTTCAGACTGCAACACCCCCACCATCATCCTTCCCCCCTTTGCCATCGCCGAGCTCAGCCACCACGATGCCCAGTACTTTACAGGGATGCCCTACCTCTTTTCCCGCGGGGAGTATCGGGCAGCCAGGGACCTCCTCAAGGCCAGGGCTCTCCATCCGGAGATCTCCCAGGCCGTCCGGGACAGGCTGATCTTTGCCGAGGCCCTTGCCGACCTGCATCTGGGCCTCCGGGGGCGCAAGGAGGGAATGGATCTTCTGGGGGGCCTCGACGGAACGAAGACTCCTTATGAAATCAGGGAGGCCTCCAAAAAACTTCTGCAACAGGAACTCGAGAACGCAAAGCTCCGGAGAGAGAACGCCGAGATCCGCCAGAAGCTCTCCCAGGTAAAAAAGACCCTCAAGGAGTTTTCAAACCTTGAGAAAAGCTTGAAATGACCGCTCCCTTCCATGTGCTTGTCGTGGACGACCACGCAAACACGCGCCTCTACCTGAAGACCTTTCTTTCCCACGAGGGATACCTCGTCCGGGAGGCCGGCACGGGTCAGGAGGCCCTTGAAGTTTTAAAGCGCGACCCCCTCCCGCCCAGGAGGTCACTCATCCTCCTCGACCTGAAACTTCCCGACACCACCGGCAATACCCTTGTCCCCCCCCTCCGATCCCTCTACCCGCAGGTTCCGGTGGTCATCATGACGGCTCATGCGACAGTTGAAACCGCTGTCGAGGCCATCAGGGGAGGGGCATCGAACTATCTCGAAAAACCGATAGACGAAAAGAAACTTCTCTCCCTTATGGAAGATCTGCTCGGCTCCGAAAACCTTCCGGCGGATCCCACCCCGGAGGAGTTTTCCGGCAACCTTCTGGCGGGAGAGAGCCCCTCCATGCGATTTCTTCTCGAGCGGATCAGGAAGGCGGCCTCCCATGCCGTCCCCATCCTCATCACCGGGGAGTCCGGAACGGGCAAGGAGCTTGTGGCCCGTTCGATCCATCGCCTTTCTCCACGCAGGAACGCCCCCTTTATCGCCGTCAACACCGGCGCCATTTCCAAAGAGCTTGTGAACTCAGAGCTCTTTGGCCATGAGAAGGGCTCCTTTACGAGCGCTCTTGCCCGCAAGGACGGATGGCTCCTCACTGCCGGGCGAGGAACACTCTTTCTCGACGAAATCGGGACGATGGATCTTTCGACCCAGATCTCCCTCCTGCGAGTTTTGGAAAACAGGACCTTCTACCGGGTGGGCGGCACCGAAGAGCTCTCATTTTCGGCCCGGATCATCGGGGCAAGCAATGTCGATCCTCTCATACTTCTCGAACAGGGACGTCTTCGGGAGGACCTCTACTACAGGCTCAACGTCTTTCCCATCGCCGTCCCACCGCTCCGGGAGAGGGGCAAGGATATCGTCCTTTTGTCAAAGCGATTTCTGGCCGAATCCCTCGACCTCCCCGAGTCGGGCGTCCACATCTCGCCAGGGGCCGAGGAGATCCTTCTTTCCTACCATTGGCCAGGGAATGTCCGGGAGCTCAAAAATCGCATGATCGAAATCTCAGTTACCCACGGATTCAGGGAAGAGGGGGTGAACGGACAGGCCCACCCCTCCTTCGAGCTCGACCGGGCAATGATCTCACCTCTCCTGTCAGGAGTGAGGGAACGGAGCCTTGAAGAGGACGGAGGGACCTCACATCCAAGGACTCTCAAGGATGGCGAGAGGGATCAGGTCCGGCGGGCCATTCTCGAGTCCTCCGGCAACAAGAGCCTGGCCGCCCGCATCCTTGGGATCAGCCGAAAGTCTCTTTACGCCAAGATGCGCGAGTATAGGATTGGAGATGAGAACTCCCAGGAAGGCTCTGGAGAGTCTTCCTCCCCGGAACAAGCGGACCCGGAAAGGGAGGAAGAATAGCCCGCCGATTGCTCTCAAAATTCACCCTGCCTTTCTCTGCCACCAAACTCTCCGCTATCCTCTCCAACCGGGGAGGACCTCGTTAAGAGCCTTGACCGACGGAACTTCTGGAACGCCTGTTCGATCCTTCTTCTTCGCCCCTCCCCAAAACCAGAACGGAATCCTCAAAGATTCCTCATTGACAGACCGGAATGATCGGAGTATTTCTTCGGAGGACGATACTATTGCGTGTTGGTGAGAGGTTCTCGGACCGCCTTTCAGGAGACGATTCATGGACGATGATCCTTCCTCTTCCTTTTCCCCGACTCCCTCAACACCTTTCGAGGACTCCTCTTCAGCCCTTCCCAAGATCTTTTTCTGGACCGAATACTTCGAAACCGGATTTTCGGGGATCGATCTCCAGCACCGGGGTCTCGTCAACCTTATTAACGAGATCCCGGGTGCCCTCGCCACAGGTCTCCCGGGGGCACCCTACCCTGACGACCTGCTTCTCAGGCTCCGGGACTATGCCGCCTATCATTTTCGAACGGAGGAGGCCATCTGGGAGCGGATTCCCCACACACCTCCGTTTGATCGCAGCATCGACCATCACGAAAAAGAACACAGGAACTTTGCAGAAAAGATCGCTCGGATGGACCACGAGCTCGGGGCAACTCCAACCCCGAGAAGAGGAGAGCGATTCTCTCGGAGGTTGTGGTCTACCTGATCCACTGGCTATCCCACCACATCCTCGAGTTCGACCGGCAGATGGCGATGACACTTAAGGCCCTGGAAGGGGGGGCCTCTCCGCCGGAGGCGCAGGAGATTGCCGAGAAAAAACTTGACCTAACAGCTGTCTTCACAAAGACGATACTCTCCATGTACGACTCACTGGTCGAGCAGTCCATGCAGCTGATCTCCGAAATCGATCGCAGAAGACAGGCCCAGGAAGAGGCGATTCGGACGCTGGCCTACTATGATCCGCTGACGACACTTCCCAACAGACGCCTCCTCCTGGAGCGCCTCGACCTGGCCGTAGCCGCGACGGAACGCTATGAAAAAAGAGGGGCGATCTTCTTCATCGACCTCGACAATTTCAAGCGATTGATCGACACTCTTGGCCACGACATGGGCGACCGCCTTTTGGTCGGCGTGGGAGAACGTCTCAAAAAGACCTTCCGCTCCGTCGACACCGTCGCACGGATTGGGGGAGATGAGTTTGTCGTGATGGTGGAAAACCTTCCCTCAGACCCCATAGAGGCGGCGCGCGAGGCCGAGTCTCTGGCTAAAAAGCTTCTCGAAGCCCTCCAGGCACCCTACGATCTGGAGACGCATACCTACGTGTCGACGGCTTCCGTGGGAATCGTTCTTTTCGGCGATCGGGGGACGACCCGAGAGGACCTTCTCAAGCAGGCGGACATGGCCATGTACCAGTCCAAATCGTCCGGGAGGAACGCCTACCGGTTCTTCGATGCGGGGATGGAGGCCGTACTGCGCACCCGGTCGATGGTCGAGCAGGACTTGCAGGTGGCCACAGCTGCCAATCAGTTTGTCATTTACTACCAGCCCCAATGCACCCAGGACGGGAAGATCGTTGGGGCAGAGGCCCTCATCCGCTGGAACCATCCCGAAAAAGGACTCCTCTCGCCCGACAGCTTCATCTCCGCGGCAGAAGAGTCCGGACTCATTGTCCCGATCGGCCGGTGGGTCCTCGAAACGGCCGTTAAGAAGTTAGCCGGCTGGCATTGTGACGGACTTCTTCCCGAGGGGTTTTCCCTGGGAGTCAATCTCAGCGTCCGGCAATTTCGGGAGGAGGGGATGGTCGAGGAGATCAGGGAGATTGTGTCAAAGGCTGAACTATATCCGGGAGCCCTCACCCTCGAAATTACCGAATCACTTCTGATCCGGGATCCGGAGAAAGTCAAACAAGATCTCAAACGCCTGAGGGAGACAGGCATTCTTTTCTCCCTCGACGACTTCGGGACCGGCTACTCCTCGCTTCAATACCTGAGACAGCTTCCTCTCGACCAGATCAAGATCGATCGCGCCTTTGTTCAGGGCCTCGCAAATGACAAGGAGGACCGGATGATCGTCGCGACCATCATCTCCATGGCGAACGCGCTCCGGCTCACCGTCGTGGCGGAGGGAGTGGAGACACCCACCCAACGCGACATTCTTGCCAAAAAAGGGTGTCAGATGTTTCAGGGATATCTCTATGGGCGGCCCCTTGAAGAGCGGGTCTTTCTCGAACGCCTCGGATCGTCGCATTTGTCGATACGGTCGACCCTATCCCCCACCTGAAGCAAGGCCCACGACAACCCTCAGCGCCGTCAGGAGGAGCAGCCCTCCCTGAAAAAGACGGATTCTCGAGGCA
>DAHXNG010000065.1 GCA_027366615.1 Nitrospirota bacterium
CCATCCCCACCGGGGATTTTCGACGCTGACCTACCTCGTCGAGGGACACATGCTCCATCGGGACAGCCTCGGCCACGAGGGGGACCTCGCCACCGGAGGAGCCCAGTGGATGAAGGCGGCCCGGGGGGTGATCCACTCCGAGATGCCCAAGCAGACCGAAGGCCGGATGAGCGGCTTCCAGCTCTGGGTCAACCTCCCCTCCCGGGAAAAGCTCTCCGATCCCGCCTACCGGGAGATCCTTCCTGACCAGATGGGACGGCTCCCCCTCTCCGGCGGGGAGGTCCGCCTCCTTGCCGGCTCCTGGGGCACCGTCTCTGGCCCTGACCTCGACCTGCTCACCGGCCTCGTCTGCGCCGATATCCGGCTCTCCCCCGGCGCCTCCCTTCCCCTCCCCCCCGACCTCCTCTGTGGCCGGTCGGCCTTCGCCTTTCTGATCTCGGGCGAGGCCAGTCTCTCGGGAAGGTCCCTCCCCGAGGAGACCCTTGCGGTCCTCGCCTCGGGAAATCCTCACGCCCCCTCCATCGCAATAGGGGCCGGACAGGGAGGAGCCCGGATCTTCTTCGCCTCGGCCGTTCCGGTACGCGAACCTGTCGCGGCCTATGGCCCCTTCGTCATGAATACCCGAGACGAGATCGAGCAGGCGATCGACGACTACCGGAGCGGACGCCTGACCCGCTGAACGCCACTCCCCTGCCCCCGTCCGACCTCCTCACTCCTCCCCAGTCCGCTCCGTAAGGAGAAGTGCCGCAAGAAACAGGATCCCCGCCGCCATGTAGAAGACCTCCGGAACCCTCTCCCGGAGAAGCCATAGGGAGAGGAGCGCCCCGAGAAAGGGGGAAAAGGAGAACCACGCGCCCGTGCGGGAGACGCCGATCGTCCGTATGGAGCGGACGAAGAAGACAAGACTCACCCCGTACCCGATCCCGCCCACCGCCAGGATAAGCCCCATGTCGGAAAGAGGGGGGCGGGACCAGGGCTCGACCATGGCGGAGATGCCAAGCAGGAGGACCGACGAGCCGACCCCCTTCCAGACGGTGAGGACCAGAGGATTGACCCCCGGGAGATACCGGAGGAGGTTCGAGTCCAGGGCCCAGAGGAACGAAGCCCCCAGGAAGGGAAGGGCCCAGAGGCCCGACCCCAGGGAGGAGTGAAGGGAGAGAATCGCGCAGCCTCCTGCCCCCAGAAGCGTGCTCAGAACCAGACGGAGAGTGAGGCGCTCCCGGAAGAGAATGACGGCCAGAACCACCGTCAGGATCCCCTCGGCGTTCATCAGGAGACTTCCTGCCGAGGCCCGCGCGCCCTTTAGTCCCACCACGAAGAGAACGGGGGCGATGCCGCCGCCGACCACGATCGAGGCGCCAAGCGCCAGGCGGGCCCGGCGCGACAATCCCGGAAGATCGAGGAAGGCGCGAGGGCTCTCCGGACCAAGCCCCAGGGGCCGAAAGAGCCCCGACAAGGCGCCAAGGGCAGAGCCGGCGTAGAAGAGCCCCGCCAAAAAGAGGGGGGGATAGCGAGCGGCCAGGATCTTCGAGAACGGAGTCGAAAGGGAGAAAAGGAGGGTCGAGAGAATCGCGAAAAAGGACGGCATCACTGCCCCCCTGCCGTCACGAGCGCTCCCGTCGGAGATAGCGGGGCAAAAGGGAGGCCCGGCGCAAAAGGACAGACTTGCAACTCCCGGTTTCTGCAATCGTTTCTGTTGTAGACTCTTCCGGATAATTAGTGGGCCGTTGCCAAGCGATAACACAGAACTGATCGAACGATGAAATTGAAGAGTGCATCCTGCCCCGTTTTCTATGATTATAGATTGACATAAGACCTTAACTTGACACCAAAAAGAAAGAAAACAGGATGCAGATCATTACTATCCTCAATTTTGTTCAGAAGTTCAAGTCATTCGCCTATACCAAGACCCAATATAATGGATGGCAAATTCTAGACAGTGCGACAGGCAAAGGTCTGTCAGAAATTGTTCAACGTCACAGCCAGTTTGTGACGTAGGGAACCTTCCTTCCTCTAGGAAGTAGCCTACCCGAGCGGGCGGTTCTGGTAACGGAGCCGTTCGGAGCCTTGGGGACAACGTACCGGCTCTTAATAGAGCATCCGAACTGCGAGGGACGGATGGCATTCGGAAACCTCCTCCGAATACCGGGCCAGGCTGGGTGGTATGAATAACACAAGTGAACTGCCGTAAGGACCGTCATTGTGAACAGGCGAAACAAGGTTGACGCCGCAAGGCGAGCGCCTGACCCGAAACAGGGGGACGAAGCCGGTTGCGTTTCTTGTCTATAAACGCACAGAGGCATAGGGCTTCCGGTCTATAGGCAGATTCTAACCCACTCGTGTTTCTGACAGGCAACCTGGTAAGCCCCATCGCGTCCCGAACGCAAAGCAGCGCGTGACCAAGGGACAGCGTCCCGCAAGGGAAGCCCATGCGCGAGGGGGTACAGGAATCGGGAAAAAGCGAACGCCCCGCTGTAATGGCGGAGATAGGGTTCCCTCTTCCTTCGGGGAGAGCATGGCCTGGACCGAAAGGTCGCCCACTTCCCGGCAGTCGTTCATCGCGAAACTATTTGGCGAACTTTTAAACGAGGAAAAGGCAATGGGACGATCCAAACAATCGTGTGCTCCCTCGGACCTCCCCTTCAAGTCCTGGGCCGATATTCCATGGTCACAGTACGAGAAGCAGGTACAAAAGCTCCAGAGAAGAATCGCGAAGGCAGTCCGGGAACGGAAGTTCGGAAAGGCGCGAGCCTTGCAGAACATCCTCACCCGCTCGCTTTCCGCCAGAGCGTTGGCGGTCAAGCGCGTCACGACGAACAAGGGATCCAGAACCCCCGGGGTGGACCGTGTTCTCTGGACCACCCACAAGCAGAAGATGAATGCCCTGAAGAAGCTGACACAACGCAGGAATTATCATCCCCTGCCGCTTCGCCGGATCTACATTCCCAAAAAGAACGGCAAGCTCCGACCTCTCGGAATCCCGACGATGCTTGATCGTGCGATGCAGGCTTTGTATCTGTTAGCCCTGTTGCCCGTCGCGGAGGAAGAGACGTATCTCCACTCCTACGGGTTTCGCCCATATCGCTCCGTGGCCGATGCGATCGAACAGTGCTTCAAGTTGCTGTCGCGGTCGTCGTCGCCAGAGTGGGTACTGGAAGGAGATATTGTCGGCTGCTTCGACAACATCGACCACGACTGGCTCCTCCAACACGTCCTGATGGACCGGAAGATGCTGGAAAA
>DAHXNG010000069.1 GCA_027366615.1 Nitrospirota bacterium
GTCGACGGGGCAAGGATTCTTGGCTTTCGCATCGATCGGATTCTTGCCCTGTTTTCCTATCTGGCGGTCTCTCCTTCTCCGGTCGACCGCGGAGAGCTGTCCCTTGTTCTCTGGGGGGACAGGTCTCCATCGCTTGCGAGGGCGAATCTCTCCTCCAATCTCTATCTTCTTGAAAAGCGACTCTTTCCCCATCTCAACCTGAGAAAAAACAAGAAAAATATTTTCATGGTCGAGTCCCCGACCTTCGTGGATGAGCCCGTCGACGTCCGAAAGTTCTTTCTGGAGGATCCTCCTGCCGGTTGCGAGGTTCTCCATCCGGCCTCGGTCTGCCCCTCCTGCAAAAGACATCTTGAGTCTCTTCTGGAGATGAGCGAAGCGCCCTTTCTTGAGGAGCTTCCTGGGGATTTTCCAAGGGAGTTTATCCGTTGGGTCGGGGATATTCGCTCCCGAGTGAATGACCGGCGCTGCCAGATCTCAAAGCTTTTGGAGGAAAATGCGAACGGCGGGGATGTGCGTCCTTCCGCCTCCTTGCCCCCAGGTCAGGCCCGTCGGGGGGGGCCTGCAATGGGACTGACCGGCACCCTGTCGTGGGAGCGACGTCAGATTACCCTTGTGGGGTTGTTGCTGGACTGTTCCCCTGAAATCGAGCTTGAGGACCGTCTAGCCCTGTTGAATACCGTAAAAAAACGGGCGTCGGCTCTTCTCGGGGAGGTCGAAGGAGTGTCACTTGAGACCCACGACTTGACCTTTCTTGCTGTCTTTGGCTATCCGATCGCCCAGGAGGATGCCGTCCATCGGGCCCTCCGGTTGGCCCGAGAGTCTCTTGCGCAGTGGACTCAAGATACCCGGACCAAGCACTTCTGGGGGAAGGTTCACCTGGGGATCGCCCTCCACGCGGGAGAGGGGATTGTTGACCGGTCCCAGGGCTCTCCCGATCTTGCGGGTGAGCGGGTTCGTGAGATTGTTGGAATTCTTCGGGGGGCAAGGGAGAAGGGCATTATTGCCACCTACGATGCGGTTGTCCTCCTCCAGCGGTCCGTCAGCGTCATGCCCATTAAGCCTCTTACCGGACTCCTTGTTGGAGAAGGGCGCTTTCTTTACCGTCTCGGAGAGAGCCTCCCCTCTCCCCAGATCGAGGGAGTCTTTGTCGGGCGTGGAAGAGAAAGACGGGATCTCTGGGGCCAGTTTGAAAATCTCCAGATAAAAGGCTCCCTTGGGTTCGTCCTCGTTTCCGGTGAGCCCGGTATCGGGAAGACGGCTCTTGTGAGGGACTTTTTGTCGCGCGTCCGGGCTGGCTCTCCAAAAAGCCAGATTCGCGAATACAACTTCTATTCGGAATACCAGAAGACCCCTTGGGGAAGCGTTATCCGTATTCTTCGAGAGAAGATCGGATTGACGGCGGAGCTGTCACTCTCCGAAAAACTGTATCGGACCGAACGCTATTTGCTGTCAGTTGGGCAGAAAGCGGTCGATTCGATGCCCCTTCTTTTGCATTTTCTCGAGGGAAACGGTCCATGGTCTGAGGAGATTGAACATCTCTCATCAGACGATCTGAGGGCGGCGTTCGAGAACCTCCTTTTGTCCATTCTTACAGGTTTGACGGCCGATCCTGCAGTTCTCGTTGTCGAGGACTTCCACTGGGCGGACGGGGCCAGCCGCCAACTCCTCGAGAAGGGTTTTATTCGGTTGAAAGGCTGTCCCCTGATGGTCCTCATGACTGCCCGCAAGAATTCCGGCATCGGGCGAGATCTCGAGAGCCTTCCTCGAGATCCTGACCTTCGGATCGACCTTCGCCCCTTGACTCGCTCCGACAGCCGGAAGATGATCGAGTCCCTCGTCTCAGCTCCGCTTCCCGTTGATATGATGATGGAAGGTCTCGACCGTGGTGCGGGGATCCCGTTTTTTCTCCGCGAGTTGTGTCGGTCGGAGGCATTCCTTGCAAGAGGAAAACGACTGATTCCTTCGACCATTCAGGATCTTTTAAACTCCCGGATCGATGCCCTCGGGGAGAGTCGCCTCCTCGTCCAGGTGGCGGCCTGCCTCGGACAGTCGATCGACAGGACACTCCTTTTGTCGAGTGCGCGGTCGGTGGTCGAAGAGACGGGACAACCCTTCGACGGGAGGCTTTGGATCAAGGATCTTCTGGCGCGTGGTATCCTGGCGGTCGACCGCCCGGAGCCGGATGTGACGTATGAGTTCCATCACGCCCTGATGCGGGATGCGATTTTGAACTCCCTGACCCGGAGCTTTCGGCAAAGCCTCCACCGGGTCATCGCCAGCGTCATCCAGAAAGAGTTTCTCCACAGAATGGATGCGGAGCCGGAAACTCTCGCCTTCCACCTCGAGGAGGCAGGAGAGGTCGATGATGCAAGGCAGTGGTGGCGAAAGGCGGCGGAGAGAGCCAAGGGCCTCGGCGCCTATGACTCCGCCCTGGAGTACTACCAGAGGGTCCTCGACCTGGTTGAAGATAGCGGCCGGGGGGCGGACTCCTTTCGCCTCGAAACACTTCTGTCCATGCTTGTGCTTGCAGGGATCGTCTGGGGCTATGCCTCACCCCGGATCGATGAGATCGTCGAGAAATTGAGGGAGGCACTGAGCAGGGTCGAGGATCCGACCATAGGCCAACACATCGGCATGATTGAGGCCAGCCTCGTCGTGGGAGGGATGGGGCCCGATGCAGCACTGGAGCGTCTTGAAAAACATGCCGGAGAGGGGGACTCTCTCCCGGGGGCGGGCCACGACAGCGTGTGGTTCGACATCGTTTCCGGAAACGCCCTGTTCTGGAAGGGAGATCTTCTCCTATCTAGGAATGCGCTCGAACGGGCAAGGGAGATCATTTTGGGGACGCCTTCCGGAGCTGGTGGATATGACAAGGGAGAGCATCCGTTGCTGCACGCCTACACGAAGCTGGCCTTTGTCAGCCAATTCCGGGGGGAGATCGAGGCTTCGGACTTCTATCTCTACGATGCCCCGAAGCTTGCCGATCTTGCACGTTCGCCCCGGGGCCAGGCTTTTCTCGAGTCCTTTCGAAGCGCTGTCCTGTGGCTGAGGGGGGATCTTGATAGGGCCTCCTTTCATGCACAGAGGACGATGGAGGTTTCCTCCCGGCACGGACTCCTTCTCTGGGAGCATGTCGGGCGGGTGATCTACTTCACCTCTGCCGGGAAGGACAAGAACTCCCGGGAGCTCGAGGTGGCCCATGCATTTCTGGAGAAGATGATGTGGGGGGTTTCGCCCCTCTTTGTCTCCGTTCGAGTCGACATGCTGATGAGGGCAAAGGCCTTTGACGAGGCCGGGCTGGTCGCAGAAAAAGGGCTTGAGGAGGCGCATCGGACAGGAACGCACGTTTTTGACCCATTTCTTTACCGGGCGAAGGGAACGATCGCCTTAATGACGACCGACCATCAAAAGGGCAGGGAGGGGGCTCGTCAGGCCTTTGAACACTCTCTCGAGATCGCTCTCGCCCAGGGATCCACCTGGAGTGCGCTCGGGGCGGCGGCGGAGATAGTCCGGCTCGACCTGAAAAGTTCCCGGGCCAAGGCCAAGCTTCAAGACCTCCGCGGCCGGATCCGGGGCGGCGAAGGTCTCCCGTTTCTGCTGGAGTGCGATTCCCTGCTCGGGCAGGAATGACTATATTCTTGTCGCCGACGGGGAGAGCTCCTCAAGATTCTCTTCTGTTACGGGTAGCCTCCGGATTCTTCCGTTGAGAGATCCCGTTTCCTTGCATGGCTCCCTTGCCGATTGCTCCGGGCCGTCTCCGTTTCCGCGACCGCTCGCAATTGAATTGCCCCGGATCAGTTTGCTAAAATTAATCTTCACGTTTTACAAGGATATCCCCGCCTTTTTCAGGCCCCTTTCGGGGAGGGGGAGGTCTGCCCTCCTTCGGGGAAGTGGTATTGTGTCGGGTGTGGTCCGGGAGATACGGGCTCTGGAGGCGTCGATGGAGACTCAAAAGAATGAGACGGGACCGATGGTCCGCGTGTCGATAAATGGGCGAGAATACAGTGTTCCTCAAGGCTCGACCATGGTCCAGGCCATGTGGTACACAGGCCATGAGGTGATACACGGGATCGGATGTCTTGGAGGGGTGTGCGGGGCCTGTGCCACCGTCTACCGTATGGAGGGCGACTTCAGGCTTCGGAACGCCCTGGCCTGCCAAACTCTCGTTGCCGAAGGCATGAGCTTTTCCATGCTCGATTCCTACCCCATCCAGCGGGCCCACTACGATGTGGCGGCGCTAACCGACCCGAAGGAGGAACTCTTCACCTTTTATCCGGAGTCGGCGACCTGCCGCAACTGCAATGCCTGCACGGAGGTCTGTCCGCAGGGCATCGATGTGCGGGACGCGGTCTGGCGGGCCAACTTCGGAGACTTCAAGGCAGTGGCGGACCTCACGATGAGTTGCGTCATGTGCGGCCTTTGTGTCTCCCGGTGCATCGCCGAGATGGCTCCCCACGAAATCGCCCTTTACGCCCGCAGGGCCTATGGAGCCAAGGAGCTTCCCTTTCCTCCAAACCTGAGGCAAAGGCTCGACGAGATTCATTCAGGGGCCTTCAGCGGGGAGCTCAAGAGGCTTGAGGGGCTCTCTTCCGCAGAACTCAAGAAAGAATGCGAGGTCAAGTCCTAGATGGCAGAGCTTGTGGACTCTTTCTACCAGAGCGTTCCCTCCTTCGACGAGTCACAGCCTCCGGCCCTCTCTCCCGAAGAGCGATCCCGCCTTCTCGCCGCCTTCTATCCGGACTATCGCCCGGAAGGAAAGGCCACACTCAAGGTCGGGGCCAACAAGGGAATGGTCGTTCCCCAGGAGCTGGCCAACATCCTTGAGTCCCGAAGCCGCATTCCCGCTCCCCGGTCTCTTCCCGACCAGCCCGACCATGACGTGGACATCCTCGTCATCGGAGGGGGAGGAGCCGGCATCACCGCGGCCCTCTTTGCCTCCATGGAGGGGCGAAGCGTCCTTCTCGCCACGAAGCTTCGGGTAGGGGATTCCAATACCGTCATGGCCGAGGGAGGCATTCAGGCGGCACTCGGAGAGGGAGACAGCCCGGTCGAGCATTTTCGCGACACCTTTCGCGGAGGGCACGGGGAGAACGACGCTGCCCTTCTGTCCGTGCTTGTCGGCGAGGGTCCGGAGATGGTCGAATGGCTTGTCTCGCGCGGGATCCTCTTCGACCGGGACATGCAGGGCGGACTCTCCCTTCGCAAAGGAGGCGGAACCTCCCGTCCCCGGCTTATCTCGGCCAAGGACTACACCGGACTCGAGCTCGTCCGTGTCCTCAAGGAGGACCTGATGAACGCCCCTGTGGAGATCCTCGAGTTCTCTCCGGCGGTCGAACTGGTCTCCGGGCCGGATGGTAGTTGCGCCGGAGCGGTGCTCTACGATCTCGACAGCAGGAAAAACGTTTATGTCAAAGCCAGAACGGTGATCCTCTCTACTGGAGGTGCCGGACGTCTCCACCTGGGAGGGTTCGCCACATCCAACCACTTCGGTGCCACCGCCGACGGGTTGACGATGGCCTACCGGATGGGGCTTCCCCTTGTCCACCCGGAGAGCTTCCAGTTCCATCCCACCGGAGTGATCTTTCCCTCCGAGATGGCCGGTATGCTGATCACCGAGGCGGTAAGGGGGGCGGGTGCCCGCATGTATAACCGCCATGGGCGCCGGTTTGTCAATGAGCTCGAAACCCGGGATGTCGTCGCCTCCGCCATCATTCGCGAGTGCGCCGAGGGGCGGGGAGTCGAGACGCCGTCAGGAGACCGGGGAGTCTTCCTCGACCTTGTCGCCATAGACAGGGACTCGGGGGAGGGGACTGTGGCCAAGAGGTTCCCGAACATCGTGAAGCTCATGAACCGCCACCATGTCGACCCGACAAAGCGACCCATTCTCGTCTACCCTACCCTCCACTACCAGAACGGCGGAGTCAAAGCCGATGCCAGAACGCGGACCTCCATCTTCGGTCTTCTCGTGGCCGGGGAGGTCTCGGGAGGACTCCACGGAACGAACCGTCTCATGGGAAACTCCCTTCTTGAGCTCTTCGTATTCGGACGGCGTGCGGCACTTGAGGCCGTGGCGCTCTCGCGCGATCGCCCGACGTTTTCCTGGAAGGAGACGACTCTTTCCCACATCGACCGCTTCGAGTCCGAGCTTGCGAAGGCTCTTCCAACGCAAGATCTTCCTATTGCGCCAGTCCTTTTTCCGGACTACCGCCGCAAGGATGCCTGATGGAACGATACGATCAACACTTCATCTTAGGAGCGACGCTTGAACATCCATGAGTATCAGGCCAAGGAACTTTTCAGAAGCTATGGGGTGGCGGTTCCCTCGGGAGTCGTGGTCGACTCGGCCGATGAGGCCCGGCGGCTGATCTCTGAAAAGCAGGGCATCTTCTCGGGAAACTCTTCCGTCTATGCCGTCAAGGCCCAGATCCACGCAGGAGGCCGGGGCAAGGCGGGGGGCGTAAAGATTGCGAAGAGCCCCTCCGACATCCCCGGCTTTGTCGAGACCCTTCTGGGCAAGACCCTGGTGACCCATCAGACCGGGCCGGAGGGACGACTTGTCCGCAAGGTATGGATCGAGGAGGGGGCCCAGATCTCCCGGGAGTACTACCTGAGCCTGGTTCTCGACCGTTCGAGCCGCCGGATCTCGATTCTTGCCAGCACCGAGGGAGGAATGGAGATCGAGGAGGTCTCGGCCGCCCATCCCGAAAAGATCCTGACCCTTCCTGTCGATCCCGAGATGGGGTGCAAGGGCTTTGTCGGGCGTCGTGTCGCGGCTTTTTTAGGGCTTCCGGTCACGCTCTATGGGGCCTTCTCCACCATGCTTTCTAACCTCACCCGATTCTTCGTCGAGACAGACTGCATGATGGTCGAGATCAATCCCCTGATCCTGACGGCCGACGGCCGTCTTCTGGCTCTCGACGCCAAGGTCTCCTTCGATGATAACGCCCTCTACCGGCAGGAGAAAGTTCTGGCTCTCCGCGATCTCTTCGAGGAGAACGAGCTCGAGATCGAGGCCTCGAAGCACCGCCTCAACTACGTAAAGCTTGACGGCTCGATCGCCTGCATGGTCAACGGTGCGGGTCTGGCCATGGCGACCATGGACGTTATTGCCCTGGCCGGAGGAACCCCGGCCAACTTCCTCGATGTCGGAGGCGGGGCCAGTAAGGAAACGGTCGAGCAGGCCTTCCGGATTCTTCTGGGCGACCCTGCAGTCAAGGGGATTTTCGTGAATATCTTTGGAGGGATCGTCCGGTGCGAGCGCATTGCCGGGGGGATCATTGCCGCCGCAAAGGACGTGAAGCTGCATGTTCCTCTCGTCGTCCGTCTGCAGGGAACAAACGCCAAGGAGGGCCGGGAGATGCTCCGCGAGTCGGGGCTTGACCTCCAGGTGGCGGAAGAGCTTTTCGAGGGAGCCCAGAAAATCGTCCAGGCCGTGAAAGGAGCGAAATGAGTATTCTTGTCGACCGTTCAACGCGGGTCATTGTCCAGGGAATCACAGGCAAGGAAGGAAGCTACCATGCGACCGCCTGCCGTGAGTACGGAACGCGCGTGCTCGGAGGGGTGACCCCGGGGAAGGGCGGGACCGTCCATGAAGGGTTCCCGGTGTGGGACTCCGTGAAGGATGCCGTCGATGCCGTCCATCCCGATGTCTCTCTGATCTTCGTTCCTCCGGCCTTTGCTGCCGACGCCATTCTCGAGGCGGCCGATGCCGGCATCGAGCTCATCGTCTGTATCACCGAAGGGATTCCCGTGCAGGACATGATGCGGGTCCGCCGAATCCTCGATATCAGAAACGAGGAGGGGGAGACCGTCCGCCTCATCGGTCCGAACTGTCCCGGAATCATCACTCCCGATGGGGCCAAAATCGGGATCATGCCCGGCTATATCCACAAGCGCGGCAGGGTGGGAGTGGTTTCCCGCAGCGGGACCCTGACCTACGAGGCGGTCTGGCAGCTGAGCCAGCTTGGGCTCGGCGAGTCGACCTGCGTGGGAATCGGGGGCGATCCTGTCCGCGGGCTGAACTTCCTCGACGTTCTCGCCCTCTTTGAAAAGGATCCGGAGACCGAGGCGATCGTGATGATCGGAGAGATCGGAGGCGACGACGAGGAACGGGCCGCGGCCTTTGCCAAAGCCCACATGACCAAGCCCGTGATCGGCTTCATCGCCGGGCTCACCGCACCTCCCGGCCGCCGCATGGGCCATGCCGGCGCCATCGTCTCCGGCGGCAAGGGGTCGGCCCGGGATAAGATGAAGGCGCTCGAGTCCTACGGGATCATTGTCGTCGATAATCCATCGGTCATCGGAAAGACGGTGGCCGAAGCTCTCTCGAAAGGCGACTACCGCCGGGTTCCAACCTGCCACTAGGCGCTTCTGCAGATGCCTGATGGAGGATTTTTCACTTAAATGATCTTAGGTGAATGAAAAAATGAGGAGACGATATGGCTGCTGAAATAAAGGTTGGAGACAAGGCCCCGGACTTTACCCTTGAGGATCAGGATAAGAATCCCGTGACGCTCTCTTCCTTTCAGGGGAAGAAGAATGTGGTGCTGGCTTTCTACCCTCTCGACTGGAGCCCGATCTGTACAAACGAAAATACCTGTTTTTCGAATGACCTTCCGCGCTTCGACGATGTGAATGCCGTTGTTTTCGGCATCAGCACCGACAGCACCTTTTGTCACAAGGCCTGGAAGTCGGCACTGAAACTGAATCAGACGCTGCTTTCGGACATTAAGCGCGCCGTCTGCAAGGACTATGGCCTCTATATCGAAGAGGCGAACATCAACAAGAGGGCGACGGTGATCGTCGACCGGCAGGGGATCGTCCGCTACGTCAAGGTCCAGGAGATCCTGACCGCCCGCGATGACCAGGAGATCCTCGAGGCTTTGAAGAAAA
>DAHXNG010000091.1 GCA_027366615.1 Nitrospirota bacterium
GGAACCTTCCCATGGTGCACGGAGCGGAAGTTCGGAAGGGGCCACGTCAGGACCCCTCCGGCGTCGATGTCGGCCTCCCGGCTCTCGAGGTAGCGGGCGAACTCTCCCCGCGGGTCGACGAGGGGTTTAAGGAATCCCGCGACACCGAGCCCCCAGGGGGAGTCCTTCTTGGGAAAGGACCAGGCGTAGCCCCCGGTGACCAGACCCAGATCGATGGCGACGTGGCGCGCATCGATGGGATGGTGAAGATCGCCGAAGCCCTCGGCCGAGGTAAAGGGTCGAAGGGAGGGCGTCTCCCGGATACGCCGGCAAGAGTCCGGGTCTAAGTCCCGGAGAACCCGGCTCGTGGCCCCGTCGGCGGCGAAGAGCGCCCGGGTGCGGATTGTGCGGTCCCCCGCCATGACGACAAACCCCTCCCCCTCGCGCCGGGCGCTGACCTCCCCGACCCCGGTCATGACCCGGGCCCCCGAGCCGACGGCCGCCTGGATGAGGGCGAAGTCAAACTGATCGCGGCGCACCTGATAGGCGATCGGCCGTCCAAAGTCCTGATTTTGGGAGACTCCGCCCCGATAGGTAAGAGAGATGCCCGAGGTCACCTGATTGGGGATTTCCTCGAAAAGATGCGGAGGAAGAAGGGGAAGGGTCCGGGCCGAGACCCCTCCCCCGCAGGGCTTGTTCCGGGGAAAGGAGGCCCGGTCGATTCCCAAAGACGAGATCCCCGCCTCGCAAAGAAGGCGAAGGGCGGTGCTTCCGGCAGGCCCCAGCCCCACGACGAGGGCATCGACCCCGATCTGGGAGGGTCCGCCTCTGGCCTCTTCGGAAGTCAATAAGGTCACAGGTTCGGCGTCCAGCCGATGTGGTGCTGGGTCAGGAAGGCGGAGATGATTGTAAAGGCGTTCGAGAAGATAAGAACCCCCATGACCACCAGAAAGGCTCCCGAGAGACGGGTCACAAGCGGCATGAAGCGACGGATGGAGCGCATGCTCCCCAGGAAGAGATTGAAGAGAACCGAGGCGAGAATGAAGGGAATAGCAAGGCCAAGGGAGTAAAATCCGAGGAGAATCACCCCCTTCATGACCGTTCCCTGGGATCCGGCGTAGAAGAGGATCGCCCCCAGGATCGGCCCTACACAAGGGGTCCACCCCGCCGCAAAGCCGATCCCCACCAGAAACGATCCCGGAAGAGTCGCCTTCTTGCCCAGAAAGGGAAGATGCATCTCCCGGCTCAGGAAGGGGATTCTTAGCCAACCCGCGATCAGGAGGCCAAAAAGAATGATCAGGATCGCCCCGACCTTCCGGATAACATCCTGATAGGTCAGGAGGAGCTCTCCCAGAAAGGAGGCCGAGGCCCCAAAGCCGATGAAGAGGGTGGAAAATCCAAGGCTGAAAACCAGGGCATGGCGCAGGGACTCCCGGAGAATGACCTCCCGGGAAAGGGTTTGAGATCGTCCTGTCAGCTCCTCGAAGGAGAGCCCCGTTATGTAGGAAACATAGGAGGGAACGATGGGGAGAACGCACGGAGAGACAAAAGAGACGAGTCCTGCCAGAAAGGCCAGGGTCCAGGAGATCGGCTGGTGTGACATCAGATGCCTGCCTTTTTTGCGAGGAAACTCTTGAGATAGCGGACCACCCGCGGATCGGTCCAGTCGACCCGTCCCTCGACGCGGCTTACGACCTTTCCTCGGGAATCGACGAGAAAGCTCTCCGGAAGGCCATGGACTCCCAGTCCCGCCGAAAACCGCATAGCGGGATCAAGTCGCAGGGGAAACCTCTTCCCGTACCGCTTTTGGATCCTCACGAGAACCGTCCGGTCCTCAGCCCCTTCCACAATTCCGACCACCGCGACAACTCCTCCCGTCCGCCGGGAAAGCGCGACGAGGGAGGGGATTTCCCGCAGGCAGGGCGTGCACCACGTCGCAAGGAGGTTCACGAGGAGAAGGGGATGGCCCACGAGACTCCCGACCGGCACGGGCCTCCCGGACAGGTCCAAAAGGGAAACCGCAGGCATCGTCGGAGGGTGAGAGAGCGATCCGGCCTGGGCAGATGGAGAAGACAACAGAGAGGACACTTCCGTTTCCCACCACTCAGGGTTCGCCCCTTCCCCGGAAACACCTCCGCTCCGAGAGATCAGGAAGGCCGGAGAACCCTCCCACAACCACAGGGCGAAAAGACAGGAACCCAGAAGAAAGATCGGCAACAGGAGTAAGGCTCCCGTCCGCCCCGGAAGGGAAGCTGGACCCATTTCACTCCTCCGCAGCGGCCCTCTGGGCGGCCAGATAGGCTGCAGGGGTCTTGGGACCATGATCGAGGAGGTCATGGACGACAAGAAGGCTGTCCTTCATCCTCCAGTCCCGGGGACCGATCACATGCTCAGCGACGACCCCCTTCTGATCGATGACGAAGGTTTCCGGAACGCCGGTGATCTTGTAGAGATGGTCGAGCTTTCCCAGCGGGTCGATAGGGACCGAAAAATCGATGCCGTACCTGGAGAGAAAGGGCTTGATCTTCCCCTGGTAGAAGACGTTGTTCTCGTTGACCGCAAGAAGGACGAACCGGTCTCCGGCCGCAGTGCGGAACCCCTTGCTCATCTCCTCCATGGAGGGCATCTCCTGCCGGCAGGGCTTGCACCATGTGGCCCAGAAATTGAGCATGACCACCCGGCCCCGGTAGGCAGAAAGGTTGACGCTCTTTCCATCAACGGTCTCGAGATTGAAGTCGGGAGCCTGCATGCCGACCGAGACGGGGGTCACATTTGCCGTCTTGACGACATAGGCGATCGCAAGGAACACGAGGCCCACGGCAACAAGATAGGGCCATTTTTCCTTTATCTTATCCATTGTTCCTTTCAGGCTCAGGCCGCGTAGGCGTGAAGACCGGGAATGATGAAGCTCACGCCCCAGTAAAGGAAGATTACCGCCACGAAGCCGAGGATCGAGAAATAGGCACTCGGTGCTCCACGGAGGCCCCGGGTCATGCGGGCATGGAGATAAGCCGCATAGACGAACCAGGTAATGAGCGACCAGGTCTCCTTGGGATCCCAGGACCAGTAGCCTCCCCAGGCCTCATAGGCCCACATGGCCCCGAATATGACCCCCAGGGTGAGAAGCGGGAAGCCCACCAGGACCGACTTGTAGGTGAGGTCGTCGAGATCTTCGGCCGAGGGAAACTCCTGCAGGATCCAGCCCACAGAGCCTTTCTTTTCCGCGCGCCGCTTGGCCAGATAGATCCCGGCCAGTGCCGCAGAGATTCCGAAGGCGGCATAGGAGAGGAACATCGTGAAGACGTGGACCTTCAGCCAGTAGGAGTTCAGTGCGGGATTCAGGGGCTCCACCATCTGATAGCGGTAGGGAAGCATCCGGGCGGCTCCCACGGCAAACATGACGATCGTGAGGACAAAGGCCCCGGCGACTCGGACCTTGTACTTGAACTCCATCACCATGTACCCGAGAACCATGGCCCAGGAGAAAAGAAAGAGTGTTTCATAAAGGTTCGACCAGGGGGCATGGTGGTCAGCGATTCCCCGGCCCACAAGGGCGACAGTATTGACGATCCAGCCGGAAAAGGTCACGGTGGAGGCAATCGCGCCCACCTCCTTGCGATGTGAGATCAGAAAGAGAAAATAAATTACCGTAGCAGCGAGATAAAGAACGATGACAGTATTATAAAGAATAAAGGAGGAACCGACAGAGTTGATCAGGGACATCGCTTATCTCCTTGCAATATGAGCTATATACCGCTCCCACCGCCCGCTGGCAACCATAAGACAGGTCCCGGGGGGTTGCAGGAGAGTCAATTGTCGTAAAACCGTCTTCCCCGGATTAGATTCCCGGAGAGAGGGACGGCGTTCCCATCTCCCTCTCCGGACGTGGCGTCGCCTCGTCGGAGGGGGAGAGATCCGAGCGGATCTCGGAGACAAGGGATTCGAACTCGCGCCCGAAACCGATCTTGTCCTTGTGGCCAAAGCCTCCGGCCAGGATCTGGACCCCTTCTCCCCGAAGACGGATGCGAAGCCAGATCTTCCGGTGGAAGATGAAGGAGGAGAGGAAGAGTCCTCCGACGAGCAGAAAGGAGCCGGTCCAGACAATCGGGACACCCGGATCCTTGGCAAGCTCCAGACCGGTGTAGAAGGGAGCATGGTACCCCCCGAAAATAAAGAAATCCGGAACTTTTTTCAAGACCTGGACCTGGGGAAACTTATAAAAATACCACGGACTTCCCAAGAGCTTGCCATCCTGGGAGACCTCGATCTGGACCGCAGGATTCTTGGGTTTTTCCGACTGGGTGAAGACCGAGCCGGTCTTGGGGTCAAAGGCAAAGTCCGAAACGTACCGGACCATCTTCAGTGTATAGGGAGTTCCCGGAACGGCCAACGGAGTATCCCACGCCAGAGAAAAGCGCCCGATAAACTTCTTTTTGACCTTGTCGACGACAAGGATGTCGGCCTTTTCCAGCCGGTCGGGCGCCTCGCCGAAGCTCGCCTGGTAGAACCGGAGCCCCTGAAAACTGAGGGGATGGTTAACGGCCACGACCTTGTGCTTCAGAACCTTGCCGTCCTTCAAAATATCCACGTCGCTGAAGTAGGCCTTCACCATCCCGTTCTTGTAATGGGTGATCCAGAACTTGTTGACCCGCAGGTCCCATCCCCCCTGGGGAATGAAGGTGGTGGTATTAACATAAAAGGTCCCGAACAGCCGGAAGCCCGTAAGGCTCCCCAGGAGTCCTCCCGCCAGAATCACGATGACCGACAGATGTGCGACATGCGAGCCGATGCGGCCGAGGACCCCCTTGTGGGCATAGAGGGCAATATCTTTTCCGTCCGGCGCCATCTCAACCTTGTAGCGGCGGCTTTGAAGCCGATTCTTCACGACCTCCGGAAGATCGGAGACGGCCACCCGGGGTCGGGAAACGGAGATCTCGGAGTACTCCCGCTGTTTCTTCAGGAAGTCGGGGCTGACCGAGACCCTTTCCCGGAAGAGCGACCGGATGGTGATGGGAAAGCGCCGGTAGACACAGGTCAGGGCGTTAACGCAGAGGAGAGCAAGAAAGCTTGTGTAATACCAGCTGTGGTAGATGTTGTCGACCTTGAGTCCAACGATCCACGGCCCCCATTTTGTCCCATAGGTGGTGACATAGTAGGAGGCATCCCGGCCCTGCTCGATGAAGGTCCCGAAAATCGTCAGGACTGCAAGGGTCATGAACAGGACAATCGCCAGAATAAGGGAAGAGAGAAATCTGATAAGGATATGGTCGCGAACATTCCGGGAGGCTGCCGGAGGCATGGAGGAGTTGGACGGACGCGAGGAATCCGGTCCGTCGGCCCCCCCTTCGACTCCAGAGGAGCCTTCCCACTCGAGCGCCTGCTGCTCTTCGGGATCTAATCGTTCAGTCATCATCATCCTTGCGGTAAGTCAGAAAGGCCATACGTTGCCTCTCCCCGTCGGGGGAAAAGCGACAGGCCACTATCCATGAATTTTTCGGAAGCTTTTTGGTCCTTCAAGAATACCTGTCCCGAACTCCCTGCGTCAAACTCCGGCCGATATCCCGTCCTAAGGCAAATGGCCCGCAATGAGATATTTGAGCGTCTCGTCGCTCAGGATAAGCCCGCCGCCCACCATGGGAGAGGCGACCGAGGCGTTGAAGGCGTTGTAGTAGCCCGCATTGAGCCAAAGATGGCCAAAAAGAGTATAGGTGAGAAATATCCGCGAATAGGGGTTGGGGGTCATCGGATCGTAGGTGCCGATATTATAGACGGTGAAGGTCAGAAACAAGTTCTTCAGAATCTGGTAATCGGCCCCGAACCCGAAGCTGTTCTGGATCAGCCCGACCCGGACATCGAAGTCTCCGAATTTCTCGCCAAACTCCGCGCTGAACTTGATCCCCTGGGTGGTGCCCGTCACCTGGGTGGGCCCTGCGACGTAGTTTCCGTTGATCTGGGTGTAGGAGGTGCTCTGAGTATAGTAGGGGTTTGTGGTGCTCACCACCTGGATCCGGTAGAACTTGTCGGAACGGGGGTAGAGGTCGAGAGTAAAAAACCCCTCCGAGGTCGCCGCCTTCGTCATGTAGAGACCCCGCATCCAGACGTCAAGCCGCATGCGGTCGGCCTTGTTGGTCACCCCTGAAAGTTTCTTCAGGGTTTTGGAGAGGTTGTCGTAGACATCGGGATTGTTGACGAGCCGGCCGACGGTTCCCTGGCCGTCGTCGATCTTCTTGAGAATGCTGTTGAGATGGGCAAGAGAGCTATTGGCGCTATCGTAGGCGTCATTCTTGTTGACAAGAGAGCCGATCGTCCCGACACCGTTGTCGATCTTTGTCGCAATCGAATCCACCCGCTTCAGGATTTCCGGCGACTTTTTCTTGAGGGAGACGGAAAAATCACGAAGGTTCTTTGTCAGTTCATCGAGATGCCTGAGGGTCTTTTTGAGCTCATCCTTGCCCTCCGGAGTCCCGAGCGAGGCCTTGAGGGAGTGGGAGACGGCACTGATGTCGTCCGCAATCTTATTGAGTTTCTTGATGAGCCGGTTGACGCTGACCGTCGTTCCGGGGGCAGAGAGGGTCCCGCCCGAACTCACCTCTTTCTCCGAAGACGAGGGCGGAGCGAGCTGGGAAGAGATTGGCGCGGGGGTTGCCGGTAGAGGATCTGCCAACGCAGGAGGAGGGGCAAGCCCTCCGAATATCCTCTTCAAGACACCCGGACGGTCAGGATCTCGAGAGGGGTCAAGATAGGGGTGGACTCTCGAGGGACCCTCCTCGATCTCGACATACATCTTCCCGAGAAAGCCGTTGGAAAATATGACGGCACGAGCATCGGCGGGGATCACCACCTTCTTCTCGACAAGCATCCTGACCCGGGCCCGACCCGAGTCCCCGAGCACGATCGTATCGACCTCTCCCACCTTGACGCCGGCCACCTCGACATCCGTCCCCTTTTCGAGACCGTCAACCGAAGCGAACTCGGCATAGAATGCGTAGGAGTGCTCGGGATTCATCCTGTGGTGAGAAAGGCGCATCGAGAGGAAGACGAGCGTGCCCACGGCCACAAGCACAAAGATCCCCAACCTCGTTTCTGAGGAGAGCTTCACTGACGAACTCCTTCAACGGATATTGAAAAAAAGCCCTCAAGGTAAAAAAAAGCCTTCACGAAGCCCTCATCTCGTCGGAGAGAACCGGGATCGGCCCTCCCGTCTCCCCATGGACGAACTGACTCAAAAGGGGGTCGGATGTCTCCCGGACCTCCTCCGGGGTCCCGGAAAAGCGGATCTCTCCCCGGTAAAGAAAGAGGATTCTGTCGGAGATCCGGAAGGCGCTGTTCATGTCGTGCGTGATCACGAGGCTTGTCACGCCAAGATCCTTTTTCATCTGCATGATCAGTTCGTCGATCGAGGCGGCAAGAATGGGATCAAGTCCGGTCGTCGGCTCATCGTAGAGAAGGATTTCGGGAGCCAGAGCGATCGCCCGGGCAATTCCCACACGCTTCTTCATCCCCCCCGAGATCTGGGAAGGAGACTTTTCTTCCACCGATATGGGCAATCCGACCATACGAAGCTTCTCTCTCGCCAATTCCAGGATCTCCTTGCGGGGAATCTCCCGGCGATGCATAAAGAGCCCAAAGGCAACATTTTCAAGACACGTCATGGAGTCGAAAAGGGCCGACTCCTGAAAGACCATCCCCATCTTCTTCCGGACCCGGGAAAGCTCCTCCCCAGAAAGAGAGCCGATCTCCTCGCCGTCGATTTTGACGATTCCGCTGTCGGGAGACATGAGCCGCATGACGTGTTTCAAAAGCACGGACTTCCCCTGCCCCGACCCCCCGATAATGCAGTAGGTTTCCCCCTTGGGCACGGAGAAGGTGATGTCTTTGAGAACCTCCTGGCTGCCGAACCGCTTCGAGAGACCCTCGATTGAGATACTGTCTGTCGTGGCCATCAGAAGAGCCATGCCGTCAGGAAATAGTCGACGACAAGGATACTCATCGACCCGCTCACCACCGCGAAGGTTACGGCCCTCCCCACTCCTGCAGCACCTCCTGAGGCGACAAAGCCTGTCCGGCAGGCCCACAGGGAGAGGAGCCCGCCGAAGAAGACCGATTTCACGATCCCGGAGAGGAAGTCGTGAAGGGTCACATAGTGGCTGATATCCTGGAAGTAGAGATGAGGGGAAAGCCCCAGAAGCTTGACCGAGACGACATATCCCCCTCCGATCCCCACCAGGTCCGCCAATGCGGTGAGAAGCGGAAGCGCGACCAGAGAGGCGTAGAGGCGCGGCGTCACCAGATAGTCGATCGGGTCGACGGCAAGGGTCTCGAGAGCATCGATCTGTTCGCTGACTCTCATGCTTCCGAGTTCGGCTGCCATGGCTGAACCCGAGCGTCCTGTCACCATGAGGCTTGTGATAACGGGTCCAAGCTCTCGCGTCATGGAAAGGGTGACGACTGCTCCCACGAGCCCTTCGGCATTGAACTTTCGAAATCCGATCCAGGCCTGAAGGGCCAGAACCATCCCGGTGAAAAAGGCGGTTACGACCACCACCAGAGTTGAGTCCGCCCCGATGCGAAGGAGTTGCTCGAAGAAATTCCTGGCGATGAAGGACGGCCGGAAAAGCCCCCTGAGGCTTGCCATTCCCATCAAGAAAAGAGAACCGGCCACCTCGGGGATCCTGGGGAGCCTTTCAGAGAGGAAGATCCGAAGCCGAGAGCGCCCCTCCAATGTACCTCCTTTCCGATCGATGGCCCATGAGGCAGAGAATTTCGTAGGGGATCGTCCCCGCCTCGTGTGCCAGATGATCGACTGTCATGGAGAGCGGGTCTCCTGGGGCAATGAGTGAGACCCAGTCTTTCGGCATTTCATCCGTCGGTATCTCGGTCATGTCGACTGCCACCATGTCCATGCAGACCCGGCCCAGGAAGGGGAGCCGCCGCCCGGCGGCTACCGCCCACCCCCGCCCGGAAAGAATGCGGGGAAGGCCGTCGGCGTAGCCCAGACCCAGGACCCCGATCCGGCTATCCCGGGCGAGAACCACCGTCCGACCATAGGAGACGGAGCTGCCGCGGGGAAGAGCCCTTACCGCCAAAAGGCGACCCTCGACTCCGAAAACCGGCCGGACTGCGGGAGAGGGGAGCCACCCGTTTCGGATCTCCCGGGAGGCTGCCGGGTAATGTCCATACAGAAGAAGACCAGGCCGGGCCCATGAGGACAAGGGGCGTCCCGAGGAAAACATGGGAGGGTCCAGGGAGACCCCTCCGGTGAGGACTGCCCCGGTGCTCGCCATATGGATGACAGAGAGTCGTGAAAGGGCCGGGTGGTCCCGAACGGAGAGGATCCCCCTCCGGAAGACCTCCCGACAGATCTCTGAGTCCTCCCGGTCCTCCGAGACCGGGAAATGGGTCATGAGCCCTTCAATTCTGACAGAGGACAGGGCCCCCAGTCGATCAAGAACCCTCGGAAGCTCTTCCGGGAGAAAGCCAAGCCGTCCCATACCGGAGTCGATCTTCAGATGAAGGGAGAGAATTTTTCCGTCGGACGCGGAAAGTTCGAGGAGTCTGATCTGGTCCGCATGATGAAGAACGGGAGTGAGACAGAGGCTCCGGCAGAGAGAGATCTCCCCCGGAGAAAATCCACCGAGCAGAACGATCTGGCCGGGATGGCCCGATTCGCGAAGAAGGCTGGCCTCGTCGGCTCCCATGACGGCGACGCGAGGGATTCCCGCATGAGAAATCGCCCTCGACACCGGAATAATCCCGTGTCCGTAGGCGTTTGACTTGATTACGGGTAGAAGATCCTCTCCGGGAGCGAGAAGAGATTTCACCACCCGGATATTGTCAAGAATCCCCCCCAGATCGACGGTTACACGGCTTCGGGCCGCCGGGGAGACCTCGGCCGGAAAACCATCGGCAAGGGGAGCATACGGTGTCATGGGCAGGCCGGACCGTCAGGATCTCAGGTTGTCAGGATCTCCTGCTCCTTTTTCTTGGCATGTTCGTCAATCTTTGACGATGCACTGTCGACGAGCTTCTGAACATCCTCCTGAAGACGCTTGATACGGTCCTCTGGAAGATGGCCATCCTTGGCCTTCTTCTTGAGATCCTCGTTGGCATCGCGCCGGAGGTTCCGGAGCGTCACCTTGGCCTCTTCGGCCATCTTCTTGAGAAGCTTTACCAGGTCCTTGCGACGCTCTTCCGTCATCGGCGGAACGACCATACGAACGCATTTTCCGTCATTTTGCGGCGTCAGTCCCAGGTTGGCAGCCATGATCGCCTTCTCAATATCGGAGATGAGCTTCGTCTCCCAGGGGGTGATCGTAATCATACGGTTGTCGACAATGTTAAGAGCGGCCACCTTGTCGAGGGAGACCTGATTGCCGTAGTAGTCGAGACGGATATGTTCGACCAGGGTCAGGGACGGGCGACCCGTCCGGAGCGTGCTGATATCCTTCCGGAAGTGCTCAACCGCCTGGTCCATCTTGACGCCATAGATCTTGACCTCAGAATCCACTCCGCACCTCCCCGTTCCCAGGCCCGCACCCGGGTCTTTTGTCTAGAATCCCTGTCTGACGAGCGTTCCCACCGGCTCTCCCCTTACGACACGAACGATGTTGTCCGGTGCGTAGAGGTCAAAGACGATGATCGGCAGGTTATTGTCCATGCAGAGAGAGACGGCGGTCGAGTCCATCACCTTGAGCTTCTTTTCGAGAACCTCGAGGTAGGTCAGTTCGACGAACCGCTCCGCATTCTGGTTTTTTCTGGGGTCGTCACTATAGATGCCGTCCACCTTGGTCGCCTTGAGAACAACCTCGGCCCCGATCTCCATGGCACGGAGGGCCGCGGCGGTGTCGGTGGTAAAGTAGGGATTTCCCGTCCCACCGGCAAAGATGATGACCCGCCCCTTCTCGAGATGGCGCATGGCGCGCCTTCGAATATAGGGCTCAGCCAAGGCCCGCATCTCAAGGGCGGTAAGCACCCGGGTCGATACACCCTTCTTCTCGAGGAGAGACTGGAGGGCCAGGGCATTCAGGATTGTCGACAGCATCCCCATATAGTCGGCGGACGCACGATCGATCCCCTGGCTGATCCCCGAAAGACCCCGAAAAAAATTGCCTCCTCCGATGACGACGCCGAGCTCAACTCCCTCGGCGGCAACCGCCCCAATTTCCCCGGCGATCCGGTCGAGGACCGAAGGATCGATGCCGAAGGAGAGGTCACCCATGAGGGCCTCCCCCGACAGTTTGAGAAGGACCCTCTTGTATCCGGGCATCAGCCCTTCCCTTCTCCTATCTGGAACCGGGAAAAGCGCTTGACGGCGATATTCTCGCCCATCTTGGCAATCTCAGAAGCGATAAGGTCGCGAACCGTGACTCCCGGGTCCTTGACGTAGGGCTGGTCAAGGAGACAGCTCTCCTGAAAGTATTTGTCGAGCTTGCCTTCCACGATGGTTCCCCGCACCTTTTCAGGCTTGTCTGCCACCTCGGAGAGAAAACCCTGCCGAAGAGTTGCGACCGTCTCCTCGGATACGGCCGACCGGTCGACGTAGACCGGACCGGCTGCGGCGATATGCATGGCGAGGTTCCTGACAAGATCCTTGAAGTTGTCGGTCCGGGCTACAAAGTCCGTCTCGCAGTTCACCTCGACCAAGACACCGATCTTGCTTCCTGCGTGAATATAGGAGCCGACAACACCCTCGGCGGTTTCCCGATCAGCCTTCTTGCTCGCCTTGAGAGCCCCGCTCTTCTTCAGGATCTCGTAGGCCTTTTCGGGATCCCCTCCAGCCTCGACAAGCGCCTTTCGGCAGTCCATGAAACCGGCCTGGGTCTTCTCCCGAAGTTCCTTTACGATATTTGCGGCAATTTCCATCTCTTGCAGATCCTCCGTTTATCCTTACATTCCGGGTGCGCCGTCCCCCGTTCAGGCGGCAGGCCCGAACGGGAAGGAGGTCGCGTCAAAAAAGAGCGTATGTGCCTATTCGGCCTTCTCGTCTCCTGCCTTGAAGGCTTCCTCAAGACCCGCATTGATAACTGCAGGTTCAGGGGCCTTCTGGGCCGTGCGGCGCGAGAGACCGCCTTCGATCACAGCGTCGGCGATTCCTTCGGCCATCAGGCGGATCGAACGGATGGCGTCGTCGTTGGCTGGAATGGGAAAGTCGATCAGATCCGGGTCACAGTTGGTGTCGACCATGGCGACAACGGGGATCCCCAAGCGGTTGGCCTCGTGGATCGCGATGTGCTCCTTCTTGGGGTCGACGACGAAGATGGCTCCGGGAAGCTGGCCCATTCCCCGGATTCCGGAGAGGGTCCCGCGAAGCTTCGACTCTTCCTTTTCAAGCTGGGCGATCTCCTTCTTGGGAAGACGGGCCCACTGCTCCCCTTCCTTCATCGCCTCAATCTTCTTGAGACGGTCGACCGACTTGCGGATCGTCTGATGGTTCGTGAGCATGCCTCCGAGCCAGCGCTGGGTAATGTGGAACATCCCGCAACGCTCGGCCTCCTCCACGATAATCGACTGGGCCTGCTTCTTGGTCGCGATGAAGAGGACGGTCTTTCCATCGCCAACGATCTTCTTGATAAAGGCGGTCGCCTGACGATAGCGGCGGGTCGTCTGCTGGAGGTCGATGATATAGATTCCATTGCGCTCACCATAAATGAAACGCTTCATCTTGGGGTTCCAGCGTTTTGTCTGGTGTCCGAAATGGACTCCTGCGTCGAGAAGTTCCTTGATTGTGACTGCTGCCATGAGGTTTTCCCTTTCTCTGGGTTTTTCCCTGCGAACCTGTCCCGCCAAAGAGGCTGGGAATCTGCGACTCTAGCCTCTCTGGACCCGTGGGACTCCGGATCTCTCCGCTGTCCGCTTTCGAATTTTTGTCAATTTGTCAAAAGGGTCTGTCGACCCTGTCGTCTTTTGTCACATGAGGATCCTTGATGCCTCTCCGGATTCGAAGGAAGGCAGGACCCCCCGGGCGGTGTCGCGGGCCGCCCACATAAACATTTATTTTTACCACAAACAAAAATAATCTTCAACCAGATCAGGTTCTTCCCTTGTATCCGGCATTGATCCTCACATAGTCGACGGAGAGGTCAGTGGTCCAATACTCCGCCTCCATCGGGCCGATTCCCAGCATAACGCGGAGGGTGATCTCCTTTTTTTTCATCACTTCGAGGGCCTTTTCCTCCTGAAGCGTCCCGAGCCCGACCCCGCGATGCACGAGGGCGACCTCACCCATGAAGATGTCGATCCGCTCCTCGTAGACCCTGACTCCGGAGTTTCCAACCGCCACCATGATCCTTCCCCAGTTGACGTCCTCTCCGAAGAAGGCCGTCTTGACGAGAAGAGACCGGGCGATCGACTGGGCGACCTTCCTCGCATCGTTTTTTGTCCGGGCCCCGCCCACAATGATACGGATCACTTTCGTGACACCTTCCCCGTCTCGGATCAGCTGGTCACGAAGAGACTCGCACACGGACAGAACCAGGGAAAAAAGCTCCCGGTAGCTCTCGCGGTTCTTTGCCACAGGGAGATTGCCGGCCTGACCGTTGGCCAGAATAATTGCCGTATCGTTGGTACTCGTATCGCCATCGACCGTAAGAGCGTTGAAGGTCCTGTCCGACACCTGGGAGAGGATCAATCGCAGGGCCTCTTTCTCGACCGCGGCATCGGTCGTGAGGAAGACCAGCAATGTGGCCATCTGGGGATGGATCATCCCCACACCCTTGGCAATACCCCCGACCCTGACCGTTTTCCCATCCACGATTCCTTCGGCCTGGGCCGACTTTGATCTCGTGTCGGTGGTCATGATCCCCCTGGCGCAGTCTTCATGACCTTCTCGGGTGGCGGACGCCACCAGACGGGGGAGAGCCGTTACGATCTTTTCCATGTCGAGCGGGCGGCCGATTACCCCCGTCGACGCCAGAAGGATCTTCTTCGTATCGCATCCCAGATGAAGGGAGAGCTTCTCCGAGATCGCGAGAGCATCGCGCTCCCCCTGCTCCCCGTTACACGCATTGGCGTTCCCGCTGTTGACGACGATCGCGCGAAGTCCCGCTCCCCGGACCCGGCGCTGGCTCAGGCGAACCGCCGGAGCCTTTACCTGGTTGGTCGTGAAGACTCCGGCCGCGACGCAGTCGGCATCGGAGACAATCAGGGCCATGTCCGGCTTCCCGTTTTTCTTGACTCCGGAATAGAGACCTGTGGCCCGAAAGCCTTTCGGGTAGGTGATTCCCCCCTCCGTTTTCTTCTTCGACATGGACTCTCTTTCAAAAAAGCCCCCGAAAGAGGGCTTCAGTGTT
>DAHXNG010000135.1 GCA_027366615.1 Nitrospirota bacterium
AACGGGAACGAGGGCCCGGACCCCCGGAAGGCTTTTTTCGAGAAGGGCGAGGGCGGCGAGCATCCGGGGGTAGAGGCGGCCGATCTCGCCCACCCGGCTTCCCGGGGCGAGGGCCACGACCGGGCCCGGGAGGCTCTCGCCAAGAAACTCCTTCCGAAGCCGCTCCCTCTCTTGGGGCCCGGGAAAGGGTTCGTCGAGAAGGGGGTGGCCGGCGTAGGTGACGGGGACCCCGTGCTCTTGGTAGAAGGCCTCCTCGAAGGGGAAGATCACGAACATGTGGTCGACCAGCCGGCGGATGGTCCGGACCCGCCCCTTCCGCCAGGCCCAAAGCTGGGGGCTCACGTAGTAGTGGATGCGGACGCCCCGGGCCTTCAGTGCCCGGGCCAGAATGAGGTTGAAGTCGGGAAAGTCGATGAGGACGGCGGTCCGGATCTTCTCTTTGTCGACGGTGGCAAGGAGGGTCCGATAGGAGGCGATCACCCCGGGAAGCCGGGCGGCCACCTCGAAAAAACCCATGACGTTGAGTCGCTCCATGGGAACGGCGATCCGGGCGCCGGCGGCTTCGATCGCGGGGCCTCCGGCGGCATGGCAGACGAGACCGGGGCAGATCTTTTTCATCTCGGAGAGGAGAAGAGCCCCATGATGGTCCCCCGACGCCTCTCCGGCGACGAGAAGAAGGGAGGAGCTCACGTAAGGGGGTCGACTTCTTCTGTATCGTGGAAGCGCTTGAGGCTTTCGTGGGCAAGCCTGTTGACCTCGAGTGCCACTTCAAGCGCCTGGCAGGCCTCCTCCCCCGAGACCTTGGGGGGGAGACCGTTGCGGAGGGAATCGATGAATGTGCCCAGCTCCTTTTTGAGAGGCTCTTCGTTCGCGAAGGTCTTTTTCGTGCGGGAGATCTCGGGAAGGGAGGAGGGTTCGAACTTCACCGTGGCGATGCCAAGCTCCCGCGTCTCGTAGTTGAGGGAGTAGTAGAGTCCCCGGCGGTCGAAGAGACGAATCTTTCTGACTTTTTCGAGAGAGACGCGGGAGGCGGTCACCTGGGCAAGACAGCCGTTCTCGAACTCGATCCATGCATTGGCCAGGTCGATGTGGCTGGTGACGGCGGGGGTTCCCACCACCCGCATCGTCGTGATCGTCGACTTGACCAGGGCCAGAATGATGTCGATATCGTGGATCATGAGATCGACGATAACGGGGACGTCGGTCGCCCGGAGGCCGAAGGGAGAGAGCCTCTGGGCCTCGATATAGGCGGGCCGGACCCCCGATTCGAGCATGGCGACAACCCCCGGATTGAAGCGTTCGATATGACCGACCTGGAGGAGCACGCCGGCCTGGCGGACCGCATCGAGGACCTTTTGGGCAGAGGAGAGACTGTCGGCAATGGGCTTTTCAAGAAAAAGCGCGACCTTTTTGCGTGCGAGGATCTGGAGGGCAATGTCGGCATGGGTGCTCGTCGGTGTGACGACGGAGAGGGCGTCGACCCGGTCCACGAGATCTTCAAGAGAGGGGAAAACCGGAACCTTGAGCCGGGAACCGATCTCCTCGGCACGGCGGGTGTCGCTGTCGAAGATGCCGGCAAGACGCACGTGGGGGAGTTCGGAGTAGACCCGGGCGTGGTGCTGTCCCAGATACCCGACTCCAACGACTCCGACCGAGACGGTCTCTAGGGCCATTACTCCACTCCTACGACAGAAATGCCGGACCCGTCGGCCAGGGAGAGGGTCTCCTCCCGGTCGAAGAGAAGCGTCTTCCCGGCTTCAACCGCCAGAACCCGCGCCTTGGCCTCGGCCATCGTCCGGATCGTCTCCGGGCCGATCGAGGGAAGGTCGAACCGGAGGTCCTGTCCGGGTTTGGCCATCTTGACCACGACGCACCCCTCTCCGCCGAACTTTCCGGCCCGCCGGATCGTCTCATCGGTCCCTTCGATCGCCTCCACCGCCACCACAACCTTCTCCCGGACCACAAGGCACTGGCCAAGGTCGGCAGGACCGATGATGCGGGCGATCTCGATGCCGACCCTGATGTCGGCCTCTTCGGCTTCCGTGGGCTTTCTTCGGGTCAGAAGACCGCCGGGGGCCGCGAGGTCGGGAAGAAGAAGAGTCGAGGGAACGATCTCGATCCCCTCCTTCTCGAACTCCCCGGCCAGGGCCCGCAGGGCTTCGTCGTCATGGTATCGGGAGAGACGGCCCAGGATCATCATCCCCTTCCAGTCGGGACGGAGATCGAAGAGGCGGGGCTTTCTGACGCCCCCCACGAAGGCCGCCCTTGCAATGGCGTTTTTGTGGAAGGTGTCGAAAATTGCGCCCACCTGACCCAGCCGGATCCATCGCACCGGAAACCCCAGTTCGTCGATGGACGGGTCGGTCTCTCCCTCGTGGGCGACGACGACGACCCGGGCGCCTGCGCGCCGGGCCGCCTCGAGAAAAAGTCGAGGAAACGAGCCGTTGCCGGCGATCATTCCGACGGGACGTTCATCGAGATTCGCGCGGGACTCTCCCCGGTCACCAGGCTCTTGCGTCAAGAGTCCCCCTCCCCTCCCCCGCGGAGAGATGTCAAGACCCCCCTCTCCGAGGACTCGATGAAGTCGAGAAGGTGGAGGATCTCGGGGGTGCTCTCGACCGTTGTTCTGACCCGCTCGATGGCCTGGCTCATCGGAAGCCCGGAGCGGAAGAGGATCTGGTAGGCCTTCTTGAGAAGGACGACGGAGTCGTGAGAGATATTGTTTCTCCGGAGGCCCTCCTGGTTCAGGCCGTAGAGATAGGCGCGGTTGCCCGAGGCCCAGACGAAGGGCGGGACATCCTTAGGCACACCGCTCATCCCGCCGACCATGGCGAATTTCCCCACCCGCACGAACTGGTGGATGCCGGAGAGGCCGCCGATGATGGCGCCGTCATCGATGGTGATGTGGCCGGCGAGGTTGGCGGAGTTGGCCATGATGACCCGGGATCCGATCCGGCAGTCGTGCGCGACGTGGCAATAGGCCATCAGGAGATTGTTGTCGCCCAGAACGGTCTCCATTCCTCCCCCCTCGGTCCCGCGATGGATCGTCACCGATTCGCGGATGGTATTCCCGGAGCCGATGATCGTCCGTGCCGGCTCTCCCCGGTATTTGAGATCCTGGGGAGCCATGCCGATCGTCGTGAAGGGATAGATGGTGTTTCTCTCTCCGAGCGTCGTGTGGCCGTCGATGACGACATGGGAGATGAGGCGGGTTCCCACTCCCAGCCGCACATGCTCTCCTACGGAGCAGAAGGGGCCGATTTCCACGCCAGGATCGAGGATTGCCCCGGAGTGGACGGAGGAGGAAGGATGAACGGAAATCGTCCCTTCGGAGTAGCTCCGGGAGAGGTCCCCGAAATCTTTTTTCTTTGTCATGTCCCCTCCCCCTTTTTGCGGATCATGGCGAGGAGTGTCGCCTCGCAGACTTGCTGGTCTCCGACATGGATCGTCCCGGCCATTCTCCAGGAGCTTCCCCGAACCTTGAGGGTCGTCATGGTGATGCGAAGCTGGTCTCCCGGGAGAACCGGCCGGCGGAAGCGGGCATCGTCGATCCCCAGGAAAAAGGGGATCCGGTCCTCCTTCTCCTGGCCGGAGCAGATGGCGAGGATCCCTCCGACCTGGGCCATGGCCTCCACGAGAAGAACCCCCGGCATCATGGGCGTTCCGGGAAAGTGTCCCTGGAAGAACGGCTCGTTGATCGTGACGTTCTTGATGGCGACGATCCGGCGGTTCGGTTCCACCTCAAGCACCCTGTCCACAAGAAGAAAGGGATACCTGTGGGGAAGAATGGATAAAATTTCTCCGATTTCAATGGGTCCCATCGCCCTCTCCGTTGGTGTCGTTAGTCTGTCCGGGGGCCCCGGCCTGTCCGAATACAGCCTTTTCAAGCAGGGCAATCCTTTTGATCAGAAGGGGAAGAGCCTTGAGCGAGCCCTGGACCCTGAGCCAGAGACTGTGCGGGAGCGCGGGGCTCCCGGAGACCCGGGAGTTGGGCTCAAGGGAGTGGGCGACCCCGGACTGGGCCCCGACCATCGTGCCGGCGCC
>DAHXNG010000124.1 GCA_027366615.1 Nitrospirota bacterium
GACGATCGCGTTTCTGCACCAGATCCTGAAGAGTGTTCTCCATAGGCATTGGCCACCTCCTTCAATGTTGTATTATATACAATAAGAAAAGAATGGCAATCCCCGAACTCATATTCTCCCCCAAAAATCTGACGTGCACCCTGGAAGAGACTCGAATTGGACTTTCAAAATAAAGAGGGATAGTATTAAAAAATCTTTCCTTGAAAGACGCTTGTTTAACTTTTACTTTTTTAGGACTCCCAACACATTTTGACAGGAATTCCTTTTTTACAGGAGCCCGCAGATGAAGCGACCCTTCCAGCAAAAGCGATTGTCCTGCAAGCGGATTCTTTTTCTCGTCCTCCCCCTCTTTATCGGAGCCTGCGGGGGAGGGTCCGGGACCTACGGTCCCGCATACGTCCCCCAATGCACCTGCTGCTGCGGGGGAGGATACACGCCCTATGCCTACAAGGCGACAACCCACTCATCCATCGCCGGCCCTCCCATTGCGACAGCCTTTTTCCACGAAACAAAAGGCCCCCAGTCTGACGTTTCGGCCACCGGACAAAACCTCAAACACAGGACAAAAGGACACGCCAAGTAGCGGTGCCGGAAAGGGCAAGCCTTCGCCTGACTGTCTCTTCGGAACTCGACCGGACGAGAGGGTTTGACAAAGCCTTGCAGGCCAAATCATGGCCCGGACGAAGAGGCGCCACCACTCGCCCCCTCACCCGGGGCCCCAAGTCCCCACTCAACTGAACAAGGAGTTCTCCCTATGAAAAGACCCCGGATCATCGCCTTGACTTCCGCTCTAGCTCTTCTTCTTTTCTCCGCCGGATGCACCTCGACCGGCTCACTGGGCCTTCTCTCCGACAGCGAGACAGAGACCGACCTGGGCCCCCACGACTCCCACCTCTTCCACAGGGTCGGCCCCCAGATCGAAGGCCGGGCGTGCCGGCATTTCATTCTCGGGATCATCCCCTGGGGCGACTCCGACCTCGAGTCCGCGATGAAGGACGCCTTCAAGAAAAACCCCTCCCTCCACGCCGACGGACTGGTTCATGTCGCCACATCGACATCCCTTTACAACTTCTTTCCTCTCTATAACGTCTACACCCTGACCTGCACCAGCGTCCGGGGAACCCCGATCCGCTTCGACCACTCTCCGGCGGGAAAGACAGGGGAACAGACAACAAGAAAAAACCAAACTCCCTGAGACTAAAGAAGACGCCCTGAGCGCTCTTCAGAGCAAGCTCGATGGCTCTGACCTCCCCGGCGCGATCTCTTTGTCTTCCATTTCCTCTATGAGACAATCTGGGCGGAGCAAAAGGGGAAAATCGATTCCTGACGGGATTGGAACGAAAAGAGTATGCGCTCTCGTCCTCGACAGACCGGGGCGCATTCCCTTCGGAGGCAATATGACAAACGACCAGCTGAAGGTCTTTCTCAAGGTTGCGGAGCACCAAAGCTTCACTCAGGCCGGAGAAGCCCTTTTTTTGACGCAGCCGGCCATCAGCCTCCAGGTCAAGTCTCTCGAAAAAGATCTCGGAGTCCCGCTCTTTGAGCGGACAGGGAAGAAGGTCCTTCTGACTGAGGCCGGAAGAAAGCTCCTGCCGCTTGCCCGTTCCATCATCCGGCAAATGGAAGAGGCCAGGGAGGCTGTCCTCCCGCTGGGGGACACCCCCCAGGGACATCTTCGCCTCGGCGCATCGATGACGATCGGGACCTATCTTCTCCCCCGTCTGCTCGCGGGCTTCAGAAAGGCCCATCCCCGGATCACAGCGAGCCTTGCCGTCCAGAACACCCACCAGATCCTCCACGACCTCAAGGCCTCCGAGATCGATCTGGGGCTTATCGAGGGGGAGCCGACAAAGACCCAGGGCCTCTCGCTCGACCGAACCTTTCTCGACCACGACCATCTTGTCCTGATCGACTCTGCCTCCCATCCTCTCGCCCCGGAAACGGGATCTTCGAGCCTCTCCCTTCTCCGGAAACTCCCCTTCATCGGGCGGGAGCCGGGCTCGGGAACCCGTCAGGTCATCGAGCGGGAACTTCTGGAAAAGGGTCTTCCTCCGGACTACTTCGATGTGGTCATGACCGTCGACAACCCCGAGGCGATCAAGGAGCTTGTGGCCCTTGGCGCAGGCCTTGCATTCATCTCGTCGCTTTGCCTAAATCCCGAGGAGGCCGATCGGATCCGGACCGTCCCGGTCGAAGGATTCGCTCCGGTCCGGAACCTCTGGATCTTTGTCCCCCAGAAAAAGCTCTCTCCCCCAGCCGATCTCTTCCTTCAGCTCCTCGTCAAGACCCGCGGTCCTGCCTGATATTCTCTTGAGTCAGAGGACGGAAGAGGAGGGTCGCAATCGCCGCCACCTCGATACCCACCTCCCCGAGGAGCCGAGCGAGTGAACGGGCGGTCCATCCCGTAACGAGGAGGTCGTCGACAACTACGATACCGCATCGGGGCCATTCCGATGTCTTGCGAAGATCGATCCGGAATCGGGGGGAGAAAAAGGCATCCCTCCGCTCCTCCCGCGATCGGCCGCGCTGGGAGTCCGACCCCGTTCGTACGAGCCCCCGGAAGGAGAGGGGGATCCCTCCCTTCGAAAGTCGGACGGCCAGCATATCGGGGACGGAAAGATCCCGGCGGAGGAGGCGACCCCGTTGCGGCGGAACAGGAAGGATGAGGGAGGCGGAGACGGGAAGAAGGCGGGCGAGATCGCCACGGTCTAACAAAATATCGAGGGCACGACGGTTTCCGGAGAACTTTGCCTTCCGGAAGAGCCGACCGGGGGCTCCCCGGTCAGGGAAGAGGGATCGCGCGGGAAGGCCGCCGCGCTCGGTGGTCTCTATCGGACTCTCCCATACGGGATCCTCCAGGCAGAAAGGGCAGAGAACCGCTGCCCCGGACGGTGCGCCGCAGGAGAGACAAAGCCGGGAGAAAAGCCCCGAAAGGAGCGTCATCCCTGGCGGCTTTTTTTCCGTCACGAAATGCCGGGGCCGGCGAAATACTCCTGATAGGCGGTCCGGGGACGGGCGGAAGGCGCTCCGGGGGGAGCGGCCGGAGTCGCCGTCCCGGGAAGGACCTGACCATCGGTACGGATGATCGTGTTCCACTGACCACAGGAGGGACATCGGCCACCCCATTCCGGGAGGAAGGTGTGGCAGCTTTTGCACCCGTATGGCAGGTCATAGGGGAGGTCGAGGGAGAGGATCCTCCTGAAACACTCGAGAGCGGGCTCCATCTGATGCCGCCTCTCGTAGATCTCCCCCATCAGGCGATAGAACTCCCCTCCCCACACGGCATCTCCCTCGAGAGACTCGAGGAGGGAGAGCGACTCCTCCTCCATCCCAAGGCGGTTAAAGACGCGCGCCTTGTGAAAGGTCAGGGAGACGCTTCCCGGACGCCGGTCAAGCGCCTTGGCATAGAGAGTGAGGATCGCGTCGGGGTTTCCTTTCTCGAGATAGAACTCTTCCAGGCGTATGAGATAGAGCGTCTCCGATGTCCGCCCCCACCCCTCCTGAAGGTTTTCGATCCCCTCCTTTTCCCGCCCCTCGACAATCTGCGCCTCTGCAAGGCCCAGTCGGGCTGGGGTAAAGGAAGGATCGATCTTGAGCGCGCCACGGAAGGCCCGTCGCGCCCCTTCAGTATTTCCCTGCCGGTGAAGGAGGGATCCAACCTCGAATCGCAGCCCCACCAAGAGTGCCACCTCCCGATCCCGCCGTTCTCCCTTTTCGAAGGAGCGCGCCAGGGCCGTCTGAACGGAAAGGGCCTCCTCCCATCGCTCTCCCCGGATGAGGAGGCGTCTGTACTCCTCGAGCACCTCGCGGTTCCGGCCTTCCTTCTTGAAGTACTCCCGAAAGAGCGCCAGGGCATCTTCGGCCCGGGCGGCGGCCTCATAGTCGGCGGCCAGCGCCAGGATGAGGCGGACATCCTCCTCGTCGAAGACACGGGCCCGGCGGTGAATCCGGATGGCTCCGACAGTGTCGCCGGAGGCCCTCTTCAGATCCCCGTAAAGGAGAAGAGCCTCCCGGTGGTCGGGGAAGAGTGCCACCAGACGCTCGAGGATGGAGAGGGCCTGGGGCATGTGGGAGCGGTTGATCTCCGTCCAGGTCTTTTTCCAGAGAGCCTGGGCCCGCTCGGATCGCTTTTCCTCCCGGCTTTCCCGTAGGGTCTTGATCCAGCCCAGAAGGTCGGAAAGACCGTGGATGAGAAAGACAAGGGCCGCCCCGAGGGAAAAGGCCAGAACGATGAGGGTGATCTGCGGAAGGGTAAGAACGCGATGAGGGAGGATCTGGAAGGAGACCTTCTGGTCGTTCCACTCGGCGAGCTTCACAAGGGCCACGGCCAGAACCAGCATGACAAGAAGGAGAATGCGGGTCATGGGGAAAGGGTCCCTGCTCCGCGCATTTCAAGGTCCTTCTCCGAGTAGAGGGAAAGGCGTTCCGCCGGGAGGATCCTCCGGTTTTTCCCCGACTCGTCGAAGGCGTAGATCGTCGCCTCGGAGTAAAGATCCTCGAGACGATAGAGCCCCCGGGTTCCGGGCAGGAAGAGGTCGATGACCACATCCCCCAGATCGAGAAGGGTCCACCGCCCTCCCCGTTCCGGGACAAAGCCCGTTCCCGGAACGGAGAGGGCCAGATCGAGTCCGTCGAGAGCCCCCTGCATGTGGCGCTCGTTTTCGGCATCGCCCAGTATGAGGCAATCGGCATAACCGCAAAATCCCGCCACATCCACGACCCATACGTCCCCGATCTTCTTTTCAAGAAGCACGGTAGCAAGACGCATTGCCCGGGCGAGCGACTCCGGCTTTTCTTCCTTCCGGACCTTCCGGTCCAGGGCTGACACCACGATAGGACTCCTTGGAAAAATTGAAAAAACGTTGACACTCACAGATACAGTGTACCATGCCCGGGGTCCCGGTTCTCGAAGACCAGGGAAGACCTTGGAGATCCCTGTCAGGAAGGGAGTGCGGACCGGGAATCGGGCTTTCGATATAACCCTTTTTCAACAATATAGGACTTTACTGCCTCAGGCAAGAGATGGGCCCATCTTGCCGTCTCTCCCGAGGCAATCGCCGCCCGAAGCCCGGTCGACGAGACCTCCAATGTGTCGATGGTCAGAAGGCGGATCGTCGTCTTGAAGGCAGGCAGGGCTGCGACCCATTCCGTAACCCCCTTCCCTCTCAGTTCCCGAAGATCGGGAATGTCGACCTCGCCAAGAGATGAGCCCGCGTCACGAAGAACTGAGAGGAGGGTGCGCCTCGCCCCGGGAGAGGCCGACCCAGGGCGGTTGACGATGACGAGATGGCTCCGGGCGAGGATGATCCCGGGCCCTCCCCACTCCAGAAAATCTGCAAAGGCATCCTCCCCCATCACGAAGAAGGGAGGGGGGGCGATCGAAAGACTCTCGAGTGTACGTGCAGTGAGGGAGGGGCCCGGAAGGCGGCATTCTATATCCAGGGTACGCCACCCGGGCCTTCCGGCAATGGCCAGGTCCACCATGTGAGACCGCTCTGCACAGGAGACCTCAGGACTCTCCTTGTGGGGGGGCTGTCCTGTCGGAAGGAATATGACCTCGGAGAGAGAAAGACGCCTCTCTATCTCTCCGGCCAGGGCGATGTGGCCGTTATGGAGAGGATTGAATGCCCCGCCAAAGAGTGCGGCCGGAGGACGCCGCCCGCCTTCAGTGGCCCCGGAGATGTCCATGGCCGCGCACCATGTACTTCGTCGTGGTGAGCTCGGGCAGGCCCATCGTTCCCCTGGCATGTACCCGGGTGGTGGAGATCCCAACCTCCGCCCCCAGACCAAATACTCCTCCGTCATGGAGCCTCGTTGAGGCGTTGACCATCACGCAAGAGGAGTCGACTTCGCGGAAAAAGCGCTCCGCCTCTTCGATGTCGGTGGTCACGATCGCCTCGGTATGCCCCGAACTGTATCGGGCGATATGATCAAGGGCCTCGTCAAAGTTCGTCACGATCCGCATGTTCATGGTCAGCGCCAAATACTCCATCCGGTAGCTCTCAGGTGTCGCAGGGGCGACCGAAGGATCGATCTGCCGGGTACGGGGGCAGCCGTGGACGGTGACCCCCTTCTCCCGGAGGATGTGGAGAAAGGGTCGGGTGAAGGTCTCCGTCTGAGCCTCGTGAACGAGGAGTGTCTCCATGGAGTTGCAGGTCGAGGGCCTGTTTGTCTTGGCGTCGAGAACAATGTCCCTGGCCATGGGGAAAGGGGCCGATGCCGAGACGTAGACATGGCAGATTCCCTGGTCGTGGCGAAGGACAGGAACCCGGGCATGGGCCACCACCGTCTCCATCAAGGACTGACCGCCCCGGGGAATCACCACATCGAGGGTGGTGTCGCTCACAAGGTCCGCCACAACCTTCCGGTCGGACCAGGGGAGGAAGGCCACCCCCTCGGGGTTGACGTTTGCCTGGGCAAGCCCCTCCCAGATCGCCCGGAAGAGCACAGCATTACTTCGCATGGCCTCCTTCCCTCCCTTCAGAACTGCTCCGTTGCCCGCCTTGAAGCAGAGGGAGGCGACCTCGATCGTCACGTTGGGGCGCGCCTCGTAGACGACGCCAACGAGGCCGATGGGGACCCTGATCTTCTCGATAATGAGCCCGTCCGGGTTTTCCCAGCGAGAGACGGCCGTCCCGACCGGATCGGGAAGGACCGAGACCTCAAGGAGTCCTCCGACCATCGATTCGAACCGGCTCTCGGTGAGAAGAAGCCGGTCGCACATGGCCGGGGAAAGTCCCGCTTTCAGGGCGGCCTCGCTGTCGGCGCGGTTGGCCTCAAGAATTTCCGGGCGCATCTCCCGAAGTTGCCGGGCGACATTGGCCAAAGCCTCGTTCTTCTTCCTCGAGGTCAGAACGGCATAGGAGCGACAGGCCTCGCGGGTCTTGGCGAGGATCGATGACAACTCTGAACGGTCGTAGGACATTTACCAGACTCCTTATTCCCTGTGGGACATTTCGGACAGGACAAGGTCGTTTCGGTGGACGAGAAGACCCTCACCCTTCGGAGAGATCTCCCGGGCCCCCTTGCGGACGATCCCTCGGGCGACTTCGTCCCCGGAAGGATCCCGAAGAAAGACCGTCTCCCCGGCAATAAATTCTCCGGTCGTTTGGGTCACGCCGGCGCCAAGAAGGCTGGTCCGTCCCGTCCGGATGGCTGTGGCGGCCCCGGCATCGAGATGGAGATCTCCCCGGGGCCGGGAAAAATGGCCAATCCAGATCTTCCGGTTTGACGGGAGAGGGCGGGAGGTGTCGAAAAGGGTCCCGGTGAGTCCATCAAAGAATCGGACGATCCCCCCGGACAAATCCCCCTTGAGCACGCCGACAGGGAGACCCCATCCGTTCGCCCAGAGGGCCGTTCCCACCTTCGAGGACATCCCGCCTGTCCCGAGGCCGCTCCGGGAGAGACCGGCCATCCGTTCAATCCGGCTGTCGATCCGGCTGATGCAGGGAATGGGTCGGGCCGAGGGATCGAGCCGGGGATCGGAGGTATAAAGATAGGCCACGTCGGAAAGGAGCAGGAGGCATTGGGCCCTTACCAGGCCTGCGACATAGGCGGAGAGACGGTCGTTGTCCCCGAAACGGATCTCGAAGGTCGCCACCGCATCGTTTTCATTGACGATCGGGAGCATCCCGAGAGAGAGCAATGTTTCGACGGTGCGCTCAAGGTTGGTAAAACGCTCGCGATCAACAATGTCGGCGGGGGTCAAGAGAATCTGCGCCACGGAAATCCCATGTCGGCGAAAGGCCTTTTCCCATTGTCCCATAAGCGCTGTCTGGCCGGCGGAGGCCGCTGCCTGTTTCTGGGCCAGGGAGAGGGGCTTTCGCCCGAGACCAATCCTTTCCCGGCCGGCGGCGATCGCTCCGGAGGAGACGAGGACCACCCGAACCCCTTCCTCGCGAAGCTCCCGGATCTGTCGTGAAATGCGCGAAAAGGCCCGGGAGGAGAGGCCGCCTTCGGCTCCGGTCAGGATATTGCTGCCGACCTTGACGACAAGGACCTTGAGCTTGCGCCGAATCTCGGCACGTCTCTCAGGGCAGGACTCCGTCATCAGAAACCTTGTTGGCCCGTTTCACCCGCGGCAGAGATGGCCTCTTCGTCGAGGAGTGTATCGAGGGCGTTGAGGATCTCCGGGATTCCCTCTCCCGTCTGGGAGGAGAGCAGATAGGGCGTCCGGCCCGTTCGTTCGCAGAAGCGGAGAAAGGTCTCCACACGCTCCGGATCGGCCGAATCGATCTTTGTGGCAGCGACCTGTTCGGGTTTCTCGAGAAGGCGGGGGTCGTAAAGGGCCAGCTCGTTTCTGATGACGCGGTAGGACTCCTCAGGATCGGTGGGCCCTTCGTAGCTCACGTCGATGAAGTGCAAAAGGACCTGTGTCCTCTCGACATGGCGAAGAAACCTGTCTCCAAGTCCCTTCCCTTCGTGGGCCCCCTCGATCAGACCCGGAAGGTCGGCAACAACATATTCTCTGTTATTGGGAAAGATACCCCTGGAGACGACCCCCAGATGCGGATGGAGGGTCGTGAAGGGATAGGAGCCGATACGCGGGTGGGCGCGCGTCACGCGACCAAGAAATGTGGACTTTCCGGCATTCGGAAAGCCCAGGAGTCCGACCTTGGCCATGACCTTGAGCTCAAGGCGGAGTTGAAGCTCTTCTGCAGGTTTTCCGGGCTCGGCAAAGTCAGGGGACTGTCGGGTTGAGGTGGTAAAATGGACATTGCCCCGCCCTCCTCGCCCGCCCTGAGCCGCCACGAAGACCTGCCCCTCTGACACAATATCGGCCAGAAGGAGGCCCGTGTCAGCATCATAGACCTGTGTTCCAAGGGGAAGCTTGAGGACAAGATCCTCACCACTTTTTCCGTGCTGTTTCTTTCCGCGGCCATTCTCGCCGGGTGTGGCGACAACCCTGGGACGGTGCTTGAAATCAAGAAGCGTCGAGCGGTCCGGGGTCCCCAAAAGAAGGATCGAGCCCCCATTGCCCCCGTCCCCTCCGTCAGGACCTCCACGGGGAACAAACTTCTCCCGACGGAAGGAGGCCGAACCGTCCCCGCCTTTACCCGAGGCAACACGAAGGGTCACCTCATCGACAAACTGGGACATAACGCCTCCGGAACGGTGAACGACCGCCCCTCCCGTGGAGCAGGAGGAGATTCTCAGGCCTTGACGGACTCCGGAGTCAGTGCCGCATCGAGAACGACACTGATCTTCTTGGCATCCCTGCCGTATCGGGAAAAGCGCACCACTCCGGTCTGCATTGCAAAGAGGGTATGGTCACGGCCCATCCCGACGTTGTCCCCGGGGTAGAACTGGGTGCCTCTCTGACGGACGAGAATGTTTCCGGCCAGGACAAACTGGCCGTCATGGCGTTTTACTCCCAGGCGCTTCGATTCGGAGTCACGGCCGTTTCGGGTCGAACCGACCCCTTTTTTATGTGCCATGCTAACGTTCCTTTCTTAAAAAAGGCTGAATGGTCCTTGCAAGAGGCCTTTACAGTCCCCTTGAGGACTATGCGGTCTTGACGATCGATTCGATTTCGATGCGGGAGACAAGTTGACGATGTCCCTTTTTCCGCCGATAGTTCTTACGGCGCTTCTTTTTGAAGACGATGATCTTCGGATCCTTTTCCTGGCGGACGATCCGACCACGGACCTCGACAGAAAGCGGCTTGTCGGCGGTGGCATAAACGACGCCGTTTTCGTCCGACACCATCAGGACCTCGTGAAAGACGATCGCCCCCTCTTCCTCAATTCGCTCGACGACGAGAACTTGCCCCGGGGACACGCGATACATCTTGCCACCGGTCCGAATCACGGCAAAGTTGTCTGCCATGAAATCCCCCTCTTTTCTGAAAGATTTTCTGTTTCAGTACCCGGAAGGATTACTCAGGCCCGATCGGGACAATCCCGATCCTACAAAGCCCCTCCGGTCACCCAAGGCAACATTTGAATGTGCCTTTTTCTGTAAAATCGCAAAGATGAATCTTAGCATAAAAAAAATACCGGATGCAAAAAAATTCCGGCGGGCCGGCGGGTGGGTGGGGCGGCCATTGACATTCTCATCTCCGAAAACGAAGGGGATTCCTTCCTGCCATTCCCCCTCTTCTCCCGGGAGGCGCCCGATGCGGGCGCGATCCCAACACCCAACACCAACACCGCTTGTTCCTGTCGACATCGTCCTGACTCTGCACACCCGGGCCCAGGACTCTTCGAACGCGATTAGGCTCCCCCGAATCCCCAATCTCAATAAAGTCTGCTTGAACCGGTCGACAGGACTGTGCCAATATTGAGCTACCTTAACAAAACAGACACGAGCCGCTTTCTCCTTATACGTATACGGGAAACCCTGACCCGGAACATTCCTCGCTCTTCCCGAACGTCCAAGGGGACTTGCGCAATCCTAGCAGGACATGGCCATGAATTCGAGCAAACAGTCCCCTTCTCCAGACACTGCTCCCCCTAAGAAGGGCCAGGGAGATCGCGCCATCCACAAAAAAATGGCGACAGCACTCTCCCGGAACACATCAAAAAAGGCCCATCCCGACTCGGGGAAGACACAGAAGCTGGCGGAGAACCTCAGATCCTCGGGGATTCATCCCACCCAGCAGCGCCTTCGGGTTTTCCAGACATTGATCGAATCAAAGGGACACCTGAGCGCCGAAGAAATTTACGGCCTTGTCCGGTCGAAGACCCCCCGGATCGGTCTAGCCACCATCTACCGGACCCTCCATGCCCTCAAGGAAAAGGGCCTCGTGGAAGAACACCGGTTCAACGACGAATTCAGCAGGTACGAGGCCAGCCCGGCAAAGCACCACGACCATCTGATTTGTATCGAGTGCGGCAAGGTTGTCGAGTTCGACCAGCCCGTCATCGAGCAACTTCAGGCGGCGGCCGCCAAGGAAAATCACTTCACGATCGTTTCCCACCGTCTCGAGATTTACGGCATCTGCGACTCCTGCCAGCGCCTCAAAAAGTAAGGAATAAATCCTCCTACCTTCACCAAAGTCTTGCGAGTGGCAGATTTTACCCCGATATCACCCCGGGACTATCCGGGGGCCGGGGCCTTTCCCGCCTCTTCCGAGTGCCCCCCGCTGGGTGTCGTACTAATGATCGGCGTCTCCCCTGAAATCCGAGAACGCGGTGTGGGAGAAAGACCGGCACCGGAGTATATCTGAAATGTCCAGATCATGACCGTGTTCGCCGATCTCCGAATCGCCCCCAGGACGGCCGCAGCCAGGGAGCTTCCCGTATCGTTCAAGACCACGGTGTCGGCTCCTAGCCGCCGAATCTGCATATTGAGCACCGGTCCGATCGCCCGTCCCCTTGCAAGAATCGTGTCGACAAGAACATCCTCCTCCATCCCGATCGCCTGACAAAGATCCAGCGTATGCCGGGCGACGATTTCCTCCTCGACTAGCGGGGCATCAAGGGGAAGCGCCAGGGGAATTTCAAGAACGGAGATGATTGTCACCTTTGAGTTGTCGGCCTTGGCGACCTTGAGAACATCCCTGATCATCGGCGAGGGTCTCGTCGGCGATGTGGCGATGAGAATATGCTTATGGGGCTTGGCTTCCGGCATGTCGTTGGCGACTTCCGTAATCGTGACCCGATCCATGACAGGAAGGGACTCCTTGCGCCGAAACCAGAGGTAGTACGCAATCCCTCCCGCCATCCAGATCGTTCCGAAGACGCGTCCGTATTTGTGGAAGAGAAGAACCATCAGAAAGACACCGAAGGTCCCCAAAAAGCCAAAAACTGTCGGAAGGGGAATCTCCCAGCCCGAGATGTGGATCGCCAGGGGAACACGGAAGGGGCGGGGAAGGTCCGGCTCCTTTTTCCTGAGATAAATGAGGGCCAGATGGGTCATGGAAAAGGAGAGCATCGCCCCATAGTTGTAAAGGTCGGCCAGGATGTCGAGGTAGGGGAAAAAGGCGACGATCAGGGCTGCGAGGGTGCCGAAGATGGCGAGCGAGACTATCGGAGTCTTGTACTTGGCGCTCGTCTTGTGGAAAACCGGAGAAATGAGAAGATTGTTCGACATGGAATAGGCCAAACGCGAGACGCCGATCAGCCCCGCATTGGCCGCCACTGTAAGAATCGTGGCGCCGAGGATCGCCACCCAGGGGGCCATGAAATGGCCCACCACCGGCATGGCGCTGGCAATTCCGGCGATGGGGTCATTGACCCAGGTCGTCGAGAGAATCTCCGGCTTCATCGCCGACAGGGCCACGAGAGAGATTCCGGAATAGAGGAGAATTGTTGTCCCCATGGTCATGAACATGGCGCGGGGAACGAGCTTCTCCGGGTTTTTTGCCTCTCCTGCCATCTGGCTGATTGCCTCGATCCCGGTATAGGCCACCATCGCGATCGAAATGCCATAGAGGAAATTGTGCCAGGTGGGAGC
>DAHXNG010000007.1 GCA_027366615.1 Nitrospirota bacterium
GACTGGGAGGAAAGACCTGAAGAGACGCCAGAGAGAGTCTCCTGCTCCGCCACCATCTGCTCGGAGAGATCGTTGATCCTGGAGACGGCTTCACGGGAACGCTTCTCCTCTTCGCGAAGGTCGTCGAAGGAGGACTCCACCTGCTTCATGAGATCCGGCAAGGTTTCCACCGCAAGATGAATCGACTGGAAGGCCTTCGCCGTTTCCTCCGTCGCACCGGCACCTTCAGCCACGGCCTGCTGGGCCTGCTCCATGAGGAAGCTTGTCTCCTCCGACATCTGTTCGATCTCCTTTACGACATCCCCGATCTCCTCGGTCGATGTGGCGCTTCTCTGGGAGAGCTTCCGGACCTCGTCGGCGACGACTGCGAACCCGCGTCCCTGTTCGCCGGCACGAGCCGCCTCGATGGCCGCATTGAGGGCCAGAAGGTTCGTCTGCGCGGCAATCTCCCGAACGCTCTGCGTGGCGCTCCCGATGCGGGAGACAGATCCGGAAAGCTTCTGGAGAGCCTCCCGGGTCTTTCGGATATTTTCGAGGATCTTTTCGAAGGAGCTGCGCGACCTCTCTCCGATCCGGACACCCTCAGTCGAGATCTCGACCATCTTGTGGGCCTCCCCTGTCGTCCGTCCCGTCAGCTCCTGGGAATGTGCGATCGTCCTGTCCATGCGTTCGACGACAGAAACCACCATTGTTGCGGCATTCTCGATCTCCCTGGAGTTTCCCCCCGTAAGAGCGGAGATCCGGGAGAGCTCGGCGGCCTTCTCCGACATACTTGACCCGATTCCCGAAAGATCGACAAGGATGACGCGAAAATTTGCGAAGACCTGGCGGATCTTTTCGACAATCTGTCCAAATTCGTCCTTGTGCTGGTCTTCCTCAACAGGGGTCAGGTCGAAGCGGGAGAGCTTTTCAGACATGCCGACAGAGCTCTTGATTCCCTTCCGGAAACGGGCAAAGACCAAACCCATCATCACAAGGGAGACAAGAAAACCCACAGCCACCGCCGTAAGCGAAAGCAGCATCGTCCGGTGATAGGCCTGTGTCAGGAGCCCTTCCTTGAGGCTCATCTCTTTCTGTGAAAGGAGCGTCAACGACTGAATGTCTCCACGAATCCTCCGCCACTCCGAGAGCTCCCGCGTTCCCAGAAGAACCATAGCCTTTTCCCTGTCACTGCCTGCAACATCAAGGATCTCGTTGATTGTCGCAATGTGTTTCTGGAGAGAGACCCCCAGGTCGCCGAGCCCCGACTCGACGCTTTTTCGGAAGACCGGGTCGGGATTGGTCACGATTACAGACTTCCCCTGATAGACCATGCCGATCGTGATCCCCCGGAACTTGAGAAGATTGCCCTTTGCGAGCTTGTCCGCCGGATTGAGGAGAAGGTTCCTGAGGGCCATCTCCTCGAGGAGCGCATTTGAGAAGATATTCTGGTAGGCCACGACGAGAGGTTGGTCCTTGTCGAAGATCTCCTTGACCTCTGACCGATAATGCGCCATCCCGGAGAGGGAGACCCAGAAGGCATAGGCCACGAGGGCGGCAGAGAGTCCCATGGAAAGAGCAAATCTGGTCAAGACATTATTGAGATTCACGGCTACTCCCGGTCAGTTAAGTCGAAAAAGGGTCTCCCCAACGGAGAGGCTGGTGCCCCTCTCCACATTGCCTCATGACTCTTCTCGGAGATTTGTCGTGCCATCGATAGCGGGATCGGCCTGAATAACGCGATTCCGGCCCGACTCCTTGGCCCGATAGAGAGCCCTGTCCGCCAGTTTAAAAATCCCGTCTTCGGACATGCCCGGAGCAAAAAATGCCATACCTCCGCTCACGGTCACAACCACATCCTCTCCCGAATCAAGGCGAAGGGGAGTCGAGACGAGCTCCCGAATGCGATCAAAGTGGGGGAGGCAGAGAGATTCCTGCAGACCCGGGGAGACGACCATGAACTCCTCCCCTCCCCATCTCCCCAGAAACTCGCCCTCTCCCAGTGCCTCCTCCATTCGCTGGGCCACATGACGGAGAACCACGTCTCCGACGAGGTGGCCATGACAGTCGTTGAAACGCTTGAAGAGGTCCACGTCAAAGATTGCCACGGCCAGAGAGCCGCCTCCGGATTCCGCCCGGGAGATCTCTCGTTCGAGGATCTTGAGGATCGCTCGCCTGATGAGGACACCCGTCAGGGGATCGCGGTAGATCTGGGACATGTTACGGACCAGGATAGCGAGTTCGCTGATCGAAAACAGGGGGGGGAGAAGCGGGGAGGATTTCTTTTTGGCGGACTCGTCGAAGCTCTCAAGATATCCCGCCACGTCCTTGATCGGCTCGCCGACCTGGAGAACGACATTGCGCCACCCCATTGCCATAAAGAGAAGTCCAAGGATGGTCGTAGCCCAATAGAGCCATGTATCCCAGCGCTCAAGACGGATCTGTCGACTCTCGACAAGGAGAAGGCGCTTGTTCACATCCATTCGTGCCTGGGACATCGCCTCCTGGAAGACCCCGACCTGTCGAAGGAGCTTATCCAGACAGGCGGGATCACTGGAAGGGGCGCGGAGTAGACAGGCGAGTCCCCCCCGTTCAATCGCCGCCCATCCCCGGGGAAGAAAAAAGTGCGTCCGATCCTCCAGGGGCCCCATCCGTTCGAGAAGAATCGTGACAAGATGGGCTTCGAGGATAATCTTTCTCCCCTTCCGGACCTTTCTCTCGTCTTCAGAACTCCGGAGAACCAGCTCATGGAGAGAATAGAGTCCGGCATCGACTCCCGATACCTGGCTTTCCACTTCGGCCAGGCTTTCGATTCGCCCGACAATCTCGCTCTTCTCCCGTCCGATATAGGTATGGAGGGCCAAGCCCAGAATATGAAATGAAATCGTTCCGGCAAATGTGATAGCCACAAAGGTCCGAAAGGAAACCTCGAGCGGAATCGACCATTTTCCCATGCGGCTCCCCACCCGATATCCGATAAGTTTCATTTTTTCTTTACCGGCTTTAGAATACAGCTTTACCGAGAAACTCGCCACAACGCCCTCTCCGGCTTTTCCCGGCCATCCCCTCAACGAAACCGGGTTCCCCCTCCAGAGCATCGTCTCTCCTGCACCGCGCCTCCATGACCGCAGGAGCCCTTATCTCGAAGCTCCCGGTGTGGCGATCATGGCTCCCGGATTTGCCGTCATTGAGAACGCCCTCTGGCAGTATGTCCATCCGGGACCCGCATCCAAGAGCGGCCTCCGGGCGCAGCCTCCTCTCAGACCGCCTCTCCGGGATGACTTCGACTCCCCGAGACTGATAGACTTGTCCGAAAGGGCGCTTTCTGTCGCACCACCCAACACGCGAGGACCTCGTGAACCCCTATGTCGTCTCCATGTCGCTTCTCATCTATCTGGCACTGGCGGGATACCTGACAGCCCTCTTTATCCGCACCCGATACGGAGCGCCGACAGGACGGGCCCTGGGATCACTCTTTTCGGGCCCCCGGACCCCCGACTTCATCCGGATCCGGCGGGGCCATATCTTTGCCGCCCTGGCAGGATTTACCTGCGACGTGACGGGAACGGCCATCATGGAGTACGAGCGGATCCATGGGCGCATCCGCTTTCATCCGGTTCCGCCGGCACTGGACTGGTTTCACCTGATAACCGCCCAGGGAGCCCTCTGGCTCTTCGTCCTCCTGGCCATCCTGGGCTTGCTCCGAAAGAAGGGCCATCCTTTGGGCCGCTTCCATGCGAGGCTCGGGCCGATATTTCTCGTTATCTGGCTCTCAAGCTCCATCTCCGGCTGGTTCTACCGCGTCTTCTGACCCTCTGACCAAAGAACAGGGATCCCATGGCCTTACTCTGTCTCACTGACAAACGCCAGTTGAATACCCATGAGGAGATATCCCGCATCCTCACCCCCCTCGGGGTCGGACTGGAATCCTGGCCCGTTCCCAAAGATGCGAGCCTTCGCGTTCTTCTGGAAAAGCCCCGCCTCGACCCCTCCGGGCAGGAGACGCTCCTGACCCATTTTCTCGACCGTTTCGAACACCTGAAGACAACCCTGGGATACCAGACCCAGGATCTCATCGTTCTGGAGCCGGAGCTTCCGGGACTTGCCGCACTCGAAGACAAATTCCGCGCCTGCCACACCCACGACGACGACGAGATCCGTTACATCGTCGAAGGGGAGGGACTTTTTGGCTTTGTCCTGCCGGACGGAGACCAGGTGGAGCTCAAGGTCGAGGCCGGAGACTACATCAATGTTCCCCGGGGGGCCGAGCACTGGTTCAGGCTTACCCCCTCCCGCCGCATCAAGGCGATCCGCTACTTCACCTCCCGGGAGGGCTGGGTCCCGCTCTACACCGGACGCGCCCTCTCCTCCGCCTTCGCATGACGGCAATAAAGAACCCCCAGGAATCGTTTGTCCGGGTTCTCTACGAGTTCCCGAAGGGACTCGACCCGGAGCGCCAGGGAAGGGTCCTGTCCATTGGGCAGACAGTCGGATCAGTCTCAGGCGAGACTGCCGGACGATTTGCTCCCTATCAGGGCATTCTCGAATCGGTCGCCCTTCTCCCCAATGGAAGGGGGCAGGCCCGGGTCCTCTATCCGGCCCAGAACGTCTCCGGCGATCTTGGATCGCTTCTCGTCATGATCCTGGGCAAATACTCCCTAGCCGGCCCGGTCCGGATTGTGTCGCTTGAGCTTCCCCCGGGCTACGGAACGAAGTGTCGCACAGGATTCGAGGGAATACGGGAACGAGTGAAGGTTACCGGCCGCCCCCTTTTCATGGGGATCTTCAAACCGGCGCTGGGACTCTCTCCCGACGATCTCGCCCGGATCCTCCGGGAGGTGGGGGAGGCCGGCCTCGACCTGATCAAGGACGACGAGATCCTTCCCGACACTCCGGCCTCGACCGCACTCTCCCGGATAAAGGCCTGCCGTCCGGTCCTCGAAGAGATCGAGCGGGCCCGGGGACGGGCCATGCTCTATGCCGTCACCCTCTCGGGACGCGCCGATCGCCTTCTCGAAGAGGCCCGGAGGCTCAGGGAGGCCGGAGCCAACGCCTATCTTCTCTCGCCCTTTGCCTACGGCCTTTCGGTGATGGAAGCCCTCGCCTCCCATCCCGAGACGAACCTTCCGATCTTTGCCCATCCGGCCATGGCGGGAGCCCTGGGCGGCTCCCCCGACTACGGGTTCGACATGAGGGTCCTTCTGGGAACCCTCATGGTTCACGGCGGCGCCGATGCCGTCCTCTACCCCACCAGCGCCGGTAACCTCCCCATCGCCCCCGAGACAGAACGTGGCATCCGGGAGATCCTCCAGAGTTCCGGCCTGGCCCCCGTCCCCTCCGCAGGAGTTCACCCGGGAGCCCTTCCACGATTTCTTCCGGACGACGACACCCGGATCATTCTCAATGCCGGCACCGGCATCATGGATCATCCCGGGGGGCCCGCGGCCGGGGTCCACGCCTTTTACCAGGCCTGGGACAGGATGCGCAACGGGGGATCCTTCTCCCCGGAGACCCTCCCGGATGGCCCGCTCAGAGAGGCGGTTCTCAAATGGGGAACATGAGGACCGACTTCGAAACCGTCATATTTTCCGACTTCGACGGGACGATCACCGAGGAGGAGACATTTTCCCTTCTGATGAGAGAGTTTGCCCCGGAGGCCTCCGCCCGGATGGTTCCCCGGCTCCTCTCCGGGGAGATCACCCTGCGTGAAGGGGTCCCGGCCGTTCTGGAGACCATCCCCTCCGCCCTCTTTCCGGCCATGGAGGAGCGCATGAGAAACGCCCGGCTCCGGGAGGGCTTCGAGCCGTTCCTCGACACCCTCTCCCGCCGGGGAATCCCTCTCGTCGTTCTTTCAGGAAGCCTTGAGCTCCTCGTCATGGCGACTCTCGCCCCCTATCGGGACAGGATCCTGCGCGTGGTCTCAGCCGAGGTCGACCTCTCGGGGGAGTTTCTCCGGGTTTCCTCCCCCCATGCCGACCGAGACGAACTCGTTTACAAGCCAGGGATTCTCGAAGAGTACGGAACGGCCAGAAAGATCGTGATCGGCGACTCCGTGACGGACTTCTCCATGGCACGCGCAGGGAATCTGGTCTTTGCCCGGAGCGTCCTCGCAAGGAAACTCGATGAAGAGTCCAGAAAGTACATTAAGTTCGAAACATTTTTCGAGATTTCGAATTTTATCGAATCTTATTTGAAAAACACTGGGGAATGACCCGTATGGACGATCCGAAAAGGGCTCTGGCAGGACTTGCCCGCCGGCTCTACCGGAGGGGATGGATGGAGGGAACCGGAGGAAACCTCTCCCTTCGGGAGGGCGACCGAATTTTTATTACCCCGAGCGGCCTCCACAAGGGACGAATCCGGCCGGAAGAGATCCTCGAGATGACTTTGGAGGGGACTCCGCTCTCCCCCGGACAACTCAGACCCTCCGCCGAGACATCGATTCACCTGGTCCTCTACAGGATTCTCCCCAAGATCCGCGC
>DAHXNG010000039.1 GCA_027366615.1 Nitrospirota bacterium
ACTGCCACATCGAAGACCGATCCCCGCACGACCCGAACGAGCTTCCCCTGCCCATGGCGCCGCTGGTAATGGAGCCCCCGGGTCACTCCGAAGGCCGAGCGGGAATGGTTGTCCTGGACAAAAAGATGGGGAATGCCCAAACGGGCAAATGTTTTGGCATGGAAGGTCTCCATGAAGAACCCGCGGCTGTCGCCATGGATCTTCGGCACAAGCACCACAACCCCCGGAAGGGACGTCTTCCTTACTTCCATTCTCCCTCCTCCGCCGCAACCATCTCTGAGAGATAGCGCCCATAGGCATTCCTGAGCCCTGCCGCCATCCGGAGGACCTCCTCCTTCCCGATATACCCCAGACGAAAGGCGATCTCCTCAGGACAGGAGACCTTGATGCCCTGACGACTTTCAAGAACCTCCATGAAGATCGAGGCCTCAAGGAGCGATTCGTGGGTTCCCGTATCGAACCAGGCCACCCCCCGTCCGAGTTTCAGTGCCTCAAGGGATCCCTCCCGCAGATAGAGGCGGTTTAAATCGGTGATCTCGAGCTCCCCCCGGGACGAGGGGGCAAGAGACCGGGCCCGATCGACAACCGTCCGGTCGTAGAAGTAGATTCCGGGAACGGCATATCGGGAGGGCGGCGAGGTCGGTTTTTCGACAATGTCGCTAAGGGCACCGGAGCTGTCAAAGGCAAGGACCCCGTAGCGTTCCGGGTCCCGGATCGCATACCCGAAGATCCGGGCCCCCTTCTCAAGGGTCGCCGCCTTCAGGAGAACCTCGGGAAGTCCGTGGCCATAGAAAATATTGTCCCCGAGAACAAGACAGACGGGCTCTCCTCCGACGAAGTCCGCCCCGACGAGAAAGGCCTGGGCAAGGCCCTCCGGCTTCGGCTGGACCGCATAGGACAGCGATAGTCCCCACTGCCCCCCGTCGCCCAGAAGTCGCTGGAAAAGAGGGGTGTCCTCGGGAGTCGAGATGATGAGGATCTCCCGGACACCTGCCAGCATGAGCGTCGTCAGCGGGTAATAGACCATCGGCTTGTCGTAAACCGGCATAAGCTGTTTGCTCACCGCCCGCGTCAGCGGATAGAGCCGGGTGCCGGAGCCCCCGGCGAGAAGAATTCCTTTCACCTTCCCCCTCCTTCCTTGCGCCCGATTCCCTGGCGGGAACCGTCATAGCGGGCCCGAAGCGCCTCCCACCAGAAGCGGTTCTCAAGATACCACCGGACGGTCTTTTCAAGAGCCTCCTCGAAACTGTGTGCGGGCGTCCACCCCAGCTCGGTGCGGGAGCGCGATGCATCGATCTCGTATCGGCGGTCGTGGCCCGGCCGGTCGGGGACTGCCGTGACAAGGTCCCGGGCGCTTCCCCCCGGGCGGGGAGCCAGCCGGTCCAGGGTTTCGCAAAGTGTGCCGATCAGGCTGCGGTTGGTCTTCGGATTGCCGGCGCCAATCGCGTAGGTCTCGCCTTCCCGCCCCCGGTCGAAGGCCGCCAGCACCCCGTCACAGTGATCCTCGACGAAGATCCAGTCCCGGATGTTCTCCCCGTCTCCGTAGAGGGGAATGGGACGCCCTTCGAGGGCCGAGAGGATCACCGTGGGGATGAGCTTCTCGGGAAACTGCCAGGGACCGTAGTTGTTCGAGCAGTTTGTCGTCACCACCGGAAGGCCGTAGGTGTGAAAGTAGGCCCGGACGAGATGGTCGGAGGCCGCCTTGGAAGCGGCGTAGGGCGAGTTGGGCGCATAGGGGGTCCGCTCGGTGAAGGGAGTATCGGAGGGGGAGAGGGATCCGTAGACCTCGTCGGTCGAGACGTGAAGTAACCGGAATTCCTTCCCCCCGCCTTCGCGCTCCCAGTAGCGGAGCGCCGCATCGAGCAGGACGAAGGTCCCGGTGACATTTGTCGAGACGAACTCCCCGGGGTTCTCGATCGAGCGGTCGACATGGCTCTCGGCGGCAAAATGAAAGACTCCCGAGGGACGGATCTCCGACAGGAGTGCGGAGACCGCCGGAGAGTCGCGGATATCTCCCCGGACGAAGAGGTAGTCCGGGTCGCCCTCGAGGGAGAGAAGATTGTCCCGGTTGCCGGCATAGGTCAAAAGGTCGAAGACCACTATCCGGGCCCGCTTCTCCCGGCGAACCTTGTGGACAAAATTCGACCCGATGAACCCCGCGCCTCCCGTCACAATCCATGTCGGTCGCCCGTCATTTTTCCATTTGCTGATTGCCACCCGCGGTCCTTTCCCAAAAGTCTCGATCCGGCGTCGCGCATTTCCCGGAGCCCTTGTGAGAGACGATCCTCATTCTGGCTTCCGGAGATCCACAAAAAAACCGGATCCCCGGAAGCCACAGACATCCCATCTTAGACGAATCCCCCCCCCGCTGAAAACTCTTTTCGGGCTTCTTCCCTCTCCCACGAGAAAAAACGCGGAGATTTCGTGCGGGGATTTCGTTTGGATATCCTCTCCTATATTGGCGTTAAAACAGGAAAAAGGGTATCATCAAAAATCAGTTTACCCCAATCACCGCCGCGTGGCGCACGAGAACAGGACTTCTGATGGATTTCGACAGACACCGCTTCATCGGCTGGTTCCGGGAGGCCTCCCCCTATATCCACCGGTTTCGGGGGGAGACCTTCGTCATCGTCCTCGGCGGAGACCTTCTCTCCGACGGCCGGATCAGAAAGCTGGCCCACGATATCGCCCTCCTTGCCAGCCTGGGAATCCGGCTTGTCCTCTCCTTCGGCGCCGCCTTCCCCCGGAAAACGAGACGATCCCAAAAGACTTTTTCGGAAGAGCCTCCTCCCCCTGTTCCGCCTGTGGTCCTCACCTCCCTGATGCAGGAGGTGGGCCGGCTCCGTCTCGAGATCGAGGCAGCCCTCTCCCAGGGAACGGACGCCACCCCCATGGCCGGCGCAAGGCTTCGGGTCGCCGGTGGCAACTTCGTCATCGGACGCCCGCTGGGGGTCCTCTCCGGCGTTGATCTCCTTTATGCCGGAACCGTCCGGCGCATCGAAGCCGAGGCGGTCCGCCGCCATCTTGACGCCGGGGAGGTCGTCCTGCTTCCCCCCTTCGGCTTCTCCCCCACCGGAGAGCTCTTTTACATTCCGGCCTCCGAGATCGCCTCCCGGGCGGCGGTCGCCCTTGAGGCGACAAAGCTCATTCTTCTTGACCACGCTCCCGAGATCCGGGACGGGCGGGGGGAGGTTCTCCGCCAGCTCACCCTGGGGGAGGCCCGCAAAAACCAGGAACGCTCGACCATCCCGCTCCATCCTCTGCTCGAGGCCCTCGACGCCGCAGATCTCCGCCTGCACCTGCTCGATGCCCGGGAAGACGGCGCCCTTCTTCTCGAGCTCTTTACCAGGGACGGCATCGGAACCCTGATCTCGCGCGACCCCTTCGAGCACATCCGCAAGGCCACCCTCGACGATCTCGTGGAGATCCTCGATATCATCCGCCCCCTCGAAGAGAAGGGCATTCTTGTCGAGCGGCCCCGGGAGCGCATCGAGATGGAGCTCGACCACTTCACCGTCGCCTCCCGTGACCGGTCGGTGATTGGATGCGTCTCCCTCACCCCCTACCCCGAGGAAGGGTCGGCGGAGATGGCCTGTCTGGCCCTCCTTCCCGAATACCAGGGAGAGGGTCGCGGAGGCCAGCTCCTGGCCTGGTGCCGAAGAGAGGCGCACCGGCAGGGACTCGAGACTCTCTTTGTCCTCACCACCCAGTCGTCGAGGTGGTTCATAGAACGGGGATTCCGGGAGGGACGACCGGAGGATCTCCCCCCTGACCGGAGACGGCTCTACGATCCGACGCGCAAGAGCCAGATCCTGATCTCCCCCACATCCCCCTGACCGGGCTCTCCCCGACCTCCGTCCCCCGGCGTCGGCCCGGGGGGGAGCCTAACTGCGTCGGAGGTCGTTCGACTCGGGGTCAAAAAGCCGCTCGCGGAGGAGCTCGATCAGTGCCGCTTCGTGAACGCCCGGGCTCTTGCCGCTTCTGACAAGCACTCCGATCTCCCGGGACTCCCCGAACCCCCTGAGCGGACGGGAGACGATCATGGGGTAGCGGCCTGGAACTGTGGTGAGAAGACGCTCCGGGAGGATCGCGCACCCGAGGGCCATCTCCACCCCGGCGGCAATCGCCTCGAGGGTTTCGAACTCGCTGACCGACTCCGGCCGGACCTTTCTCCTCCGGAAGGCCCGGTCGATCAGGACCCGGGTGGCCGAACCGGCGGGGGGAAGGATCAGAGGAAACGCCGCCAGCTCTTCGAGGCTCACGCCGGTGCCTCCGGAGACAGGGTGGTCGACGGGGACGGCCGCCACAAAGGTGTCGGTCCAGAGCCGGATGCGGCGAAGCCCCTCGGCCCGGTCGGGAAGAGTCGCCACGGCAAGATCGAGCCGCCCCTCCCGGACCCGCACCGCCATCTCCTCGGAGGAGCCGATGGAGAGGTCGATCCTTACCTCCGGAGACCGCCCCCGGAACTCCCGGACGGGACCGGCAAGCCCCGAGGCTGCCACGTAGTGGCTTGCCCCGGCGGCGATCCTGTGCCGACTCTCTCCGTCGGCCTCCCGAACACGCGCGAGCCCCTCCCCGACCCTCCGGAAGATCTCCTCCGACTCCCGGAGAAGGGTTTCCCCTGCGGAGGTAAGCCGCACGCCCCGGCCGAACCGGGAGAAGAGGGGGACACCCACCTCCCGGGCCAGGATCCCCATCTGGCGAGTAACGGCCGGTTGTGTCATGTGGCAGGCCTCGGCCGCCCGGTGCATGCTGCCGGAGGTTGCCACCGCACGAAAGGTCTCGAGATAGTCGAGGGTCACAAGCTGACTGATCATTTTCTCCTATCTTTTCGCTAAAAAAGTTTCAATTTACTTATTGAATAAGATTCTCTACACTTCAAGAGGAAGTTGCAAGCGGAGGAGTCTCCTCCGCCCGGCCGCACGTGAGGGCGTTTGTCCCTTTGCGGCAGGAGCCCATCACAGAGCTTAAGGAGATCGTCATGGCCCGGACAATCATCGACAAGATATGGGACGACCACGTGGTGACGGAGGAGAAGGGAACCGCCCTTCTCTACATCGACCGCCACCTGGTCCACGAGGTCACGAGCCCCCAGGCCTTTGAAGGCCTCCGGATGGCCGGGAGAAAGGTGCGCCGTCCCGAGCTTACCTTTGCCGTTCCCGATCACAACGTGCCGACCACCGACCGCTCCCTCGGCATCTCCGACCCCGTGAGCGCCCTCCAGGTCGACACACTGGACAGGAATGCCCGCGAGTTCGGGGTCACCCACTTTTCCATGAACGACCATCGTCAGGGGATCGTCCACGTCATTGCCCCCGAACAGGGGATCACCCTTCCCGGGCAGACCATCGTCTGCGGCGACAGCCATACGGCAACCCACGGCGCCTTCGGATCGCTGGCCTTCGGGATCGGCACCTCCGAAGTCGAGCATGTCCTCGCCACCCAGACCCTTCCCCAGAGCCGACCCCGCACGATGGAGGTCCGGATCGAGGGACGCGCCCCCCAGGGGATCACCCCCAAGGATCTCATCCTTGCCGTCATAGGCCAGATCGGCGCCGCCGGGGGCACAGGCTACGTCATCGAGTTCACCGGAGAGGCCGTCCGCGCCCTCTCGATGGAAGGACGCATGACGCTCTGCAACATGGCGATCGAGGCAGGGGCCAGGGCGGGACTTGTAGCTCCCGACAGCATCACATTCGACTACATCAAGGGACGCCCCTACGCCCCCAAGGGAGAGCTCTGGGAAAAGGCCGTCGACTTCTGGAAGAGCCTTCCCTCCGATCCGCAAGCCACCTACGACCGTACCGTCACAGTCGATATCTCCTCCCTCGCCCCCCAGGTCACCTGGGGAACCAATCCGGGCCAGGTCGCCGGCATCGACGGTCGGGTTCCCGACCCGGAGAGCTTTTCAGACCCGGTCGTCCGGGATTCGGCCAGGAAGGCTCTGGCTTACATGGACCTTGTCCCGGGGACGCCAATCGCTGAGATCCCCGTCACCCGCATCTTCATCGGCTCCTGCACAAACGGGCGCATCGAGGATCTCCGGGCGGCCGCCAAGGTCGTGAAGGGCCGGAAGGTGGCCAGTGGCGTCTCCGCCATGGTCGTGCCCGGCTCCGGACTCGTGCGGGCCCAGGCGGAAGAGGAAGGCCTTCACACCGTCTTTATCGAGGCCGGCCTAGAGTGGCGCGAGCCGGGGTGCTCCATGTGCCTCGGCATGAATCCCGACCAGCTGGCCCCCTTCGAGCGCTGTGCCTCGACATCGAACCGGAACTTCGAAGGGCGCCAGGGAAAGAACGGACGAACCCATCTCGTCAGCCCGGAGATGGCTGCCGCCGCAGCAGTCACCGGCCACTTTGCCGACCACCGGACCCTTTCCGGATCCTGACCCTCATAACAAGGAGCCTTGCATGGACGCCTTTGTCACCCTCGACGCACTGGTCGCCCCTCTCGACCGGGCCAATGTCGATACCGATGCCATCATCCCCAAGCAGTTTTTGAAGACCATACGCCGCACGGGTCTGGGCGTGGCCCTCTTTTACGACTGGCGCTACAAGGATGCCCCCTCCGACGGACGCACCGAGGGTCTCACGGCAGATCCCTCCTTTGTCCTGAACGATCCCCGGTACGCGGGCGCAAAGATCCTTCTCGCCCGGGAAAACTTCGGATGCGGATCCTCCCGCGAGCATGCTCCCTGGGCCCTTCTGGACTACGGGTTCCGGGCGATCATCGCCCCTTCCTTCGCCGACATCTTCTACAACAACTGCTTCAAGAACGGGATTCTCCCGGTGGTGCTCCTGCCCGACCAGATCGAGCGGCTCTTCTCGGAGGTTGCAGGGACTCCCGGCACCCGCCTCTTGATCGATCTTTCCGCCCAGACGGTGGTCCTGTCGTCGAAAGAGACCTTTCCCTTCACGGTCGACCCGGTCAGGAAGACCCACCTTCTCGAAGGTCTCGACGAGATCGGCCTGGCCGAGAAGAAGGCACCGCTTATCGACGCCTACGAGAAAAACCGGAGAGAGCGGGCCCCCTGGCTCACTCCCGCGGTTTAGCCACGACATGACTTTGGCCGACTCCTCCCTCCCCCCCAATAACAGCACGGGCTCCCCGGCAGTTCGGGGAGCCCTTCTCCTGATTCTTCTGGGGACGGCTCTCTACGTTCTCTCTCCCTACATCCTCCCCCTTCTCTGGGGCGCCATCCTGGCCTTTGCCACCTATCCCCTCCTGCGACTCCTCAGGCGCCGGATCAAGCGGCCGGTTCTCTCCGCACTCCTTATGACCGCGCTCCTTCTGGGGCTCGTTGTCGCACCTCTTCTCTCCTTTGCCCTTCCCCTGACCCAGGAGGTCCTTCAGGAGGTCCAAAAGATCCGGAGCTTTATCGACAATCCCCGGGCCACGCTTCCCTCCTGGATCGATCACATCCCCCTTCTGGGCCCCCGGGCAGAAGGCTGGTACCAGCACTTTCGAAGCCACACACCCAGCATCTCCATCTTTATCGACAGGCTCCAGTCCCATCTTCTGATGCTGGGCAACCGGCTCTTCTCGCTCATGACGGACGCCGGACGAATCGCGGTCAAAACCCTGATTTTCCTCCTGGCCCTCTTCAGCTTCTACCTTCGGGGACCGGCCCTCTGGGAGGGCATCCGGACCCTTCTCCTCCGGTTTGGCGGCCCTGACACCGAGCGGCCGTTCAACCAGATCGCCCCCGTGACAAGGGGAGTCGTCTACGGGATGTTCTTTACAGCTCTGGCCCAAGCCCTCCTCGCCGGCATCGGCTTCGGGGTCGCCAGGGTGCCCGAGGCCCTGCTTCTGACCTTCCTTCTCTTTTTCCTGGCCCTTTTCCCCATGGGGGCGGTGGCGGTCTGGCTTCCCGCCTCCTTCACCCTCCTTGCCCAGGGACGCACCCTGGCCTTTATTCTTTTTCTTCTCTGGAACGCCATCATCGTGGGGGGCATCGAAAACGTGATCAAGCCGATCTTCATCGGCCGCTCCTCGGAGATGCCCTTCATCCTGATCCTCCTGGGAGTTCTGGGAGGACTCGGGGCCTTCGGGATCATCGGCCTTTTTATCGGGCCGGTCATCCTGGCGATCCTCCAGACCCTCTGGCAGGACTTTGTCCATGTGCCCGAAAAGAGTTTGTCCGAGGGAAAGGACCCCTCCCCGCCCTCTCCCTGATCTCCAATCCTTGCCAAGATCTTCATAAGCTCGCTCCCGGACAGACACTCGGAGGGCGCATATCCGGGCAGATTTGCACGCAGGGCCAGGAGGCGCCGGGTCCTGTTTTTCCCCGACAAGCGGAGGAAGGAAACGGTAAGATCCTCCCGATAATAAGAGAAGGAGGAAAGGCGGAGGGGAGGATCGAAGTAGAGAGAGGGATGAGGGATAAGGGATAAGGGAAAGAGAAAGAGGGGAGAGGAGCCGATCGATCGGCTCCTCCCCTCACAGGCCTTTTGAGGCATCCCCGCAATGGGGAGCGGGAGAAGAAAAGCGCGTCCCCGGGGAAGCACCGGGAGAGGCGATCTCAGAGTGGGGGCGGGGGGGTTAGCCCTCTTCTCTCGCGGGATTCCCGGCGAATGGCTCGGGAGAGGGCGCCGTTTCCGGGAGAGCTCTTCGCTCTCCCCTTCTTTGCCTCTTCCACTGCCTCGCCAAAAAAGATCCCGATCAGCTGGTCCATGGACTCAACCGGACGGATATCGAGATCCCGGCGAACCTCCTCGGGAAGCTCCGAGGTATCCTTGAGATTTTTCTCGGGGAGATAGACGGTCGTGATCCCGGCCTCCCGGGCGCCAATCAGCTTCTCCTTGATACCTCCCACAGGCAGGACCCGCCCCGAGAGGGAAATCTCTCCCGTCATGGCAACGGTCGAGGGAACGGGGATCCTGGTTGCAAGAGAGAGGATGGTGGTGGTCATAGTGATGCCCGCCGAGGGTCCGTCCTTGGGGATCGCCCCTCCCGGAACGTGGATGTGAATCTCGTTTTTTGCGAAGAACTCAGGAGAGATCCCCAACATGCGGGAGCGGGACTGGGCGAATGAGAGTGCCGTCCGGGCCGATTCTTTCATCACGTCTCCGAGCTGTCCCGTCAGAATAAAGCCCTTGGATCCGGGAATGGCGACCGACTCCACAAAAAGGACCTCCCCTCCGTTAGGGGTCCAGGCAAGTCCCGTCACAAGCCCGGGACCGCTCTTTCTGAGACGCGTCTCCGGCTCGATATATTCGTTCCCGAGATAATGGGTCAGATCGATGCCCCTGACGACGATCTTTTTCTTCCGCTCCTGGAGGGCCCGGCTTCGGACAACCTTTCTCAGGATGGTCGTAATTTTGCGTCCGAGGCTCCGAACGCCGGCTTCCCGCGTGAACTCCCGGATGATCTTCTTGAGGGTGGCATCGGGAAGAGTGAACTCCCGCGAAGAGAGGGAGAGCTCCCCCATGGCCCGGGGAATCAGATAGCTTCTTGCGATATGGAGCTTTTCCTCCCACGTGTATCCCGAGAGGGGGATCAGGTCCATCCGGTCGAGAAGGGGCGCGGGAATGGTCTGGGCCACGTTGGCGGTCGTGATGAAGAAGACCCGGGAGAGGTCGAAGGCCAGGTCGAGGTAGTGGTCCCGGAAGTCCTTGTTCTGGGCCGTATCGAGAACCTCGAGCAGAGCGGACGATGGATCTCCCCGATAGTCGGCCCCCACCTTGTCGATCTCGTCGAGCATGAAGACCGGGTTCTTCGTCTGGGCCTTCCGGAGTCCGGCGATGATCCGGCCGGGCATCGCCCCCACATAGGTGCGACGGTGGCCCCGGATCTCTGCCTCGTCGCGCACCCCCCCAAGAGAGATCCGGACGAACTCCCGCCCCATGGACCGGGCAATCGACTGGCCGAGCGTGGTCTTGCCGACGCCCGGAGGGCCGATGAGGCAGAGAATCGGCCCGCGCCCGACCTCGTCGTTCTTCTTTTTTCGGGCCAAAACCGCCAGTTCGTCGAGGATCCGCTCCTTGACCTTCTCAAGGTCGTAGTGGTCGGCGTCGAGGATCCGCCTCGCCTCGATCAAGTCATAGGACTCCGGGGACTCCCTGTTCCAGGGAAGATCGAGAACCACGTCGAGATAGGTCCGGATGACCTGACCTTCCTGGGACTGGTTCCCCGCCCTCACCAGGCGGGAGATCTCGCGGGAGACCTCCTTTTCCGCCTCGGGGGAGAGGCCGGCCTCCTGGGCCTTCTGCCGGTATCTGACAATCTCCTCGTCCCCCTCCTGTCCGTCTCCCAGCTCCTTCTGGATCGCCTTCACCTGCTCGCGGAGAAAGAAGTCGCGCTGGGACTTCTGGACCTCGTCGGCAATCTTCGACTTGATCTTCCCGCCCAGCTCCTGGATCTCGATCTCCCGGACCAGGTGGCGTGCCACCAATGTCAGCTTCTCCTCGAGCCTTCCCGCCTCGAGAACCCCCTGCCGATCCCCGACCGGAAGGCGGAGGAAGGTCGCAATGAGGTAGGAGAGGTGGTAGGGGTTCTCGACGTTTAGGGTCATCGTCTCGAACTCGTCGGGGAGATAGGAGGCAAGGGTTCCGAGCTTTTTCGCCTGGGAGAGGATGGTCCGGAGAAGGGCCTCGGTCGTGTCGGTCTTCTCGGGAAGCTCAGGGATCTCGGAGATTCGTGCCCTGGAGAAGGAGAAGCCCGGAATATCCTCTTCGAGGCGCACCCGCCGGACTCCCTGGACCATGATGGCGATCCCCCCCGCCGGAATCCGGAGGAGCTTGTGGATGACCACGAGGGTTCCGACAGCATAGTGCTCGGGGCTCTCCGGTCCCGGTTGCACAGGGGGGCCGTCTCCGAAGATCTCGATGGCCTGCTCCGGAGAAATGATCTCCGGATGGGTACTCTCGTCCTCTTCTTTTTTTCCTGCCACGCAAACGAGGGTCTTGGGGTCCCGGTTCATCGCATCGTCGATGGCGGCCATCGCCCGGGGATCGTGAAAAGCGATGGAGGCCAGGATATGGGGGAAGACCACCGTGTCCGACAGGACGACGTAGGGGGAGTCCTGGGGAACCTTGATCGGATCGTCAGCCACTACTGGCCTCCTTCGTGGAAGCTGATGGGGACGGTCAGTGTCTGCTTGGGCTTCTTGCCGACGATGATCCGGAGAAATCCGGAGGTGTACTCGGCCCGCACCGGCCGGCCCTCAATCCCGTCCCGCAGGAGAAAAACCCGCTCGAAGTCTCCGTAGTTGATCTCCATCTGGACGTAGTTCTTCTTTTTCTGGGGCTCGAAGGTCTTGGTCTCATCTTTTCTCGTCCCCCGAACCACGAGGCGGTTGGCCTCCACGACGATGGAGATCTCGTCCTTCGAAACGCCGGCAAGATCCATCTTGATCACCGTCTCTTCGTCGGTCTCGTAGATGTCCGTCATGGGAGACCAGCGCCCATCTCCCGCCGCCTTGAAGACAATGTCGGGCCACATCCCCTTGGACAATGCCCCTTCAAGCTGCCAGAAAAATCGTTCCATGTCGTGAGGTTTCACGGAAAATCTCCTCGGGTTGACCTTCAGTCTTTAAAACAGCTCTTCTTATTCTACCCCGGATTTATCCGGCCATTAAAGATCTTTCGAAAAGCGGGAGAAGCTCTTTTTGCCGGGATGAGGGCGGCCTGCCAAGCCGCCCTTTAAACAATTCCCGCAGAGACAGCCTGTGATCCCCACCCCCTGATGAAAACATTCGACTTTAAGGTCATTCCTCCCCGGAGGGTCGTCCTGTCGAGCGCTGGCGCTGCAGGTCGTAGAGCCGTCGGATCTCCGCAACCGTCGTGGTATCCTCCGCCCTCTTGTCGGCACGGGGACCGGAGACCATGCGGGGGAAGCGCAGGGCAAATCCCTCCTCCTCGCCCTCCCCCCTTCCGGCGCGGTGGGTCGGGGAGCGGGTCAGCTCGTCGGCCAGGACGCTCACCACGATTGCCGGACGGACCCAGAAGTCCGGAACGAGACCCGAGACGACCCCGGGAGGCGGCCCCTCCGTGCGGAGATCGTCGAGGATCGCGCGCATCTCCCGCCATCCCTCCTCCGTAAGGCCTGAGCCGATCCTGGCGACGGACTGGAACTCTCCCGTCTCCGGATCGAGAACCGCCCCCAGGACCGCCCCGATACCCAGCTTCGTCCGTAGCCCCTTGCCCCGGTAGTAGCCAATCAGTGCCAGATCGACCGTATCGGAAAGGGCGCTCTTGTAGGAGCGCTTCAGCTTGATCCAGTTGAAGTTGCGGGATCCGGCCGCATAGACCCCGTCAAGCCGCTTGGCGATAACCCCCTCAAAGCCCTCCTCGACAACTTCGTCGAAAAAGAGGTCGACCTTGTGCGGATCGTCGGTCACAATGAGCCTCGACGCCCCGAAGACTCCCTCGGGGGGAAGCTCCCTGTCGGCGATCCCCCGCACCTTGACGGGGAAGATCTCCTCGAGGATCTTCCGCCTCTCCGCGAAGGGACGCTCCATCAGGGAGAGCCCATCGAGATAGAGGAGGTCGAAGACAAGGCACTTGAGAGGGATCTCTTCCGACTTTTCAAGGACGTTGTGCTTGCGCTTTCGGGTGATGGTGACCTGGAACGGATGGAAGGACTCGTTCTCGGCATCGTAGCCCAGAGCCTCCCCTTCGAAGATGGCACTCCGGCCGGAGAAGAGGTCTGAGGCGGCCCGGGCGATCTCGGGAAACATCCCGGTCGTCTCCTCGAGGTTGCGGGAAAAGAGCCGCACCCGGGAGCCGTCGCAATGCACCTGGCAGCGAAAGCCGTCGTACTTGGACTCCACGGCCGCCTCCTTAAGCTTTGCGATGATCTCCTCGCCCGAGCCCAGTCGCTCGCAAAGCGCCATCCGGATGGGGTATCCCACCGAGGGAGCGATACGGCGAATTCCTTCGCGCCCCTCCTCCCGGAGAACTGCCCCCACCCGACCGAGATCCGAGCAGAGATTGTAGGCCCCCTCGACCTCCTCCCGGACACATTTTCTCTCCTTTTTCCAGGCCTTCTCGTCGGCTTGGGAGGCGTCGAGGAGGGTCAGGGTGAGGGCATCGAGGATGGTCGCATCCCCCACACCCAGCCGGAGACGGCCCATCACGAACCGGCAGACGAACCGTGCCGAAAGGGGCGAGCCGCCCGAGAGGATCCTCGACAGATGGAGAATCTTCTCCTCCTGGGAGCCGGACCCGGAAAGGCGCGAGATTGACAGAAGGCGTTCGTAGACCTCGGTCAGGCTCTCCCCTGGCCCCTCCCCGGGGGGGAGGAGTCTCTCGGCCAATATCCCCGGATCTCCCGCTTCAGCGAGAAGCGCCTTGAGGTCGGCTTCGGAGCGGATCACGCCGCGGGACTCGAGTGCCCGGCCGATCGCCCGGAGGAGGAGACTTCCGGCCATTCCCATGGGCTCTCCGTCGAAGGAGGGCAACAGCTGTCCCTGAACCATGTAAAGGGCCCGGGAGGTCTCTCCGGGGGTCAACTCCTTCAAGAGGGCCGAGAGCCTTTGGGCCAGCTCCAGCCTGCCGGGAGTCTTTTCAAGGGCTTCAAGACTCTCCGAAAAATTGTCAAAATTCATGAAAAATCCTCCAGCGTAACATCAGAAAACACCAGAGAACAAAGGCCCGCAGCTCCAGACCAGAGGTCCACTGGCTCGATTTGAGCGCCTGCGATAGGGTATGATGAGAACTCAGGAACTTACGGAATCAGCGAAACAAGAGGCGACAGACTCTCGAGGGAAGAAGGAGACGACCATGGTCCGACATTTTCCGAAAGGTCCCCATATGGCCTTTTTGCTTGCTGGCCTTCTTGTGACAGGAGCGGCCGGGTGCAGCAGCTTTACCTTTAACGGGCAGACGCTGGGAAGCTCTGCGCCGGCTCCCCAGGCTAACAACGGAGCCGAGCCGCTCCCTTCCCTTCCCAGCCCCACAGATCCGGCCTTCACCTCGGGAACACATCTGGGAAAAAGAGAGCCCCTTGGACTTGCTCCGCTTGGACAGGACCAGAGCCCACGCTCCCAGCTCATGAACGAGGGAACCCTAGGATACATGCTCGACCATCTCTTCGGCGGAACCAACCCCCAGATCTCCGCCCCCTACCTTCCGCCATCAACCTACGGGACAACGACGGCCGGGGGAGTCCCCGGCGGTCTCTGGCCCGGGAACTGGTGGATCCAGGGACAGGGCGGGGGATATAACCTGGTCCATCTTCCCTGAAGCGGATCCGTTCTAAAACAGGACCGAAAAAGCCGGCCTTACTTGCCCGGCTTTTTTGACGTTGGGGCGATGGCACGGGTCGCCAGAATATGGCTCCATTCGGCCTTGGCCTTGTCCCACTGTCCTTCGTTCATGGCCGACTGGACCCTGTAGAGGCTCTTGATGGCATGGTAGGTGAGATCGCTCCTCAGGTTACTGATCTCCTCGAGAACGGGCTTCACCTTCTTGATATCGATCGGATACTTCCCCACCTCGACCGAGAGCACGAGTGCATCCTTCTGGATTCTCCGGCCGATATCCTCGCTTCGGCTCCGGAAATCTCCCTGAATCTCCCGAAGGGCAGCTGTCTGCCCCGCTGAAAGACCGAGAGCCGGCGCCTGGCCCGGAATCCATGACAGGAAGAGATCCGTAGAAACGACACTTGTCTGGAGCGCCGACAGGTCTCCGGCATTGGCTCCCACCGGAACGAGAGACAGAAGAGCCACACCGGCTCCGGCCACGAGAAGCGTTTTTCCAGTCCGGGCCAGGCAAGACAGGCCCCCCAGGCATTTCTTGATCACGACAAACCTCCCCCCATGTGCCAGCGATATCTCCCCGAACCGGGGAAGCAGACCGTCCGGCCTTCGTTAGAGTCAGGATCGAAGGCCGGCCATCCCCCCCGGTTGGGCAGACCCTACCGGCTTTTCTCCGACGCGGAATGCCCTGAGGCTCCCTTTCCCGCTTCTCGTCCCGCCACCCGGGACCGGACTCCATTATCGACGAAAAAAGCGCGCTCCACAACTGGCCAAGGGGGCCGGCGGCGCTCACATGCCGGAATCCCCCATCGGGATCTCCTGAGGGGCTCCCTCCGAACAGGACTCCGAGCTTGCCGGCAGGGCGCTTTTCCGGACTCTTGCCGACACCATGTGCGGGAGAGGGAGGTGAGGCTCCTTACCGAGCCGGCCTTTTTCCGGGAATGGAAAAGATCAGCAGACAGCTCCCCGACCCCGGCTCCCCCTGGCTGTCATTTCCGGATTTTTCAAACAGCCCGGCCCCGTGTTACCCTCTGCATCATGACAACCCCAAACGAAACTCCTCTATCCCCTCCCCCCGCAGGAATATTCCGCTTCGCCCCCCCGATCCTCTTTCTCGGAGCGGGCACCGGATTCGGCCTTCTCTTCGATACGAAGGCCCTTCTTGTCCCCGACTTTACACTCATCTTCCCTCTCCTCCTGCCCTTCTTCCTCGTGCGCCCCCGGACCCTGAGAGGAGGATTTCTGGAGGGTCTCCTTTTTGGCCTTGCCGCCAACATGATCGGGATACACTGGATCACAGTGAGCATGGAGAACTACGGCCACATCCCCGTCCCGCTCTCGCTCGCCGGGCTCTCCATTTTCTCCCTCTATCTGGCCCTCTACCCCGCCCTTTTCCGGGCCCTCTCCCTTCGTATGGGCTTCTGGAGGGCGGGCACGAACCGTCTCGCCCTCCGAAGCCTCTGGATGGCCCCGGCATTGTGGGTCCTCTGCGAATCCGGGAAGACAGAGATCCTGACCGGCTTCCCCTGGAACCCCCTCGGGTCCCTTCTCTTCGGCCACCCATTTCTGGCACTTCCGGCCCGGATCATTGGAACCACAGGACTTTCCTTTCTCGTCGTCCTGGAAACCGTCCTCCTGGCCATGGCCCTCCTTACGCTCTCTGAGGGCTTACGGGCAAGAGCCCTTCCCGTCACGCTCCTTCCGGCCGGATTTATAACACTCTGGCTATTGTGGGGAAGCACCCTCGAGCAGGCGCCGTCCGCCTCTCCCACGCTTCGGGTCTCCCTTGTCCAGGCCAACATTCCTCCCGACCAGAAATGGTCGGCCGAGAACCTCAGAAAAAACCTCGCACTCTACCTCGCACTGTCGCAACAGGGGGCAGGAAGCGGCGCACGGCTCCTTGTCTGGCCGGAGACCGCCCTCCCCGCCCTTTACAATAGCCCGGGAACCCATCTGGCCTCGACCCTTTCCCCCCTCCTCTCTCCCGGGAGCTTCCTTCTGACCGGCGCCATCGGGGAGAAGCCGGATGCCTCCTCCCCTATCGGCCTTTCATTCACAAATGCCGCCGTCCTCTACGGCCCTGACGGCACGCTGAGGGCAGACTATACAAAGCGACACCTCGTCCCTTTCGGAGAGTTCCTCCCCCTTCCCGCTCTTTTCGGCTGGCTCCGGCCCATGCTGGGAGTCTCGGGAGACATGGCCAGAGGGGCTCTCCCCGGACGATTTCCCTTGCCGGAAGGGGGCGGCACCTTCTCGCCGCTCATCTGCTACGAGGCCCTCTACCCCTCTCTCTCCCGGGAGGATCTGGGGAACGGCCACTTGCTCGCCGTCATCTCCGACGATGCCTGGTTCGGAGACACCAGCGCTCCCTGGCAGCTTTTCCGGGAGTCCGGAATGAGGGCGGCGGAGAATGGCGTCTACCTGGTCCGGGCGGCAAACACCGGGCTCAGCGGGATCGTGGCCCCCGATACGACCGTCCTTCGCTCGGGCCCCCTTTTCCGGAAAGCGGTCATCACCGAGACCACCCCGCTCCCGGTGGGACAAACCTTTTACCGGGAGCACGGAGAATGGGTCCTTCGACTCTCCCTCTCCGGACTTCTTTTCTTCCTGGCTCTCTCCCCCCTCCTCGAAAAAAGGCCACCGGAC
>DAHXNG010000044.1 GCA_027366615.1 Nitrospirota bacterium
GCCTCAACGATGATAGCCTTCATATTCTTTGTGTCCATCTGGATGCAGTTGGCTTCCGGACAATACATGATACACAGCCTGCAGCCTTTCTGGGCGACGCAAGCCTCGGCATTCACCTCTGCCACATTGTACATCGTTACCCTTCCTGACTCTTTTGGAGGTTAGCTCACGTTGACCGCGAAGGCGGGGTTCCTGGTGCCGAAGGCTTCGGCTTCGTCGAACGTCCTGCGGATGGTCTCGAGATTCTTCTGGAGAAGCATTTCTTTCTTGGCAAACTTCTTCTTGATAGCCTCGTCGAGAGTTGCCGTACCACCCGAGGCGACATACTTCTTTCCAAATCGGTCCTGGAGAGCCTTGTCGAGGCCGTCCATCGTCACCGCATGGGTAAGACCGGCCAGGGCGCCGAGCATTCCCATGTTCGTCGCAAGTTCGGTTCCTGCAATCTCCAGTGCGATCTTTGTGGCGGGAACATAATAAACCGTCACATTCTTCTTGGCGAGGTCGCTTCTCTCCTCTTCGGTCAGAATCTCGATGTCGTCGTTGATGATGACGAGACCCCCGTCCTTGATACCGGAGTAGAAGGGCATCGTGTAGCTCTTGCCCATGGTGATGACCTGGGGATGGTAGATCATGACCACATGCGGGAAGACCAGCTCCCCCCGGTCAAAGATCTTCTCCTCCCCGATCCGCACGTAGGACTCGGCGGGAGCCATGCGCTTTTCAGCTCCAAAAAAGGGGTTGGAGATGGCAAACTTTCCCTCGTGGGAGGCGGCCATCGCCATGAGGTGGGCAGAGGTGACAACCCCTTGGCCGCCCAGCCCCGACATACGGATATTGATACGCTTTTTCATCGGATCTCCCGCTCGTTAGGTTGTGGTCGCAATCTTTTCGGCCTTCTTCTTTTCGGCCAGGCCATCGAGGAAGGACTGCGCCTCGGGAGAGATGAACTCCCGGAACTTGAAGCGCTCTCCGGGTGCCTCCGACGTCCGCATCTCCTGAAGACCCTCCATGCTCTGCTTGCCGATTTCGAGAATGCAGGGGGTGTAGATCTGGATGTAAGTGGGGCCGACCTCGCGGGCGATCAGGACCGCCTGCTTGATGACCTTCTCAACGAGACTCGGCTTGCTGGCCGTCATGATGGCGACATAGTCGCATCCGGACTCCCGGGCAATCTCGGGCAGACGAACCTTTTCGAAGCGCTTTCCGAGCGGAGCCATCTTTGCAAGGAAGCCCTTCTGCATGAGGCCGGACTCCTGTCCTCCGGTATTGGCATAGAGCTCGTTGTCGAAGCAAATGGTGGTGAAACGTTCCTTCCGAAACCAGGACTGGAGGGTCATGTCGAGACCGATATCGACGGTCGCCCCGTCACCGGCGAGGACGATGACGTCCTTGACCCGGTCAGGGAAACGGAGGGCCAGGGCCCTCTTGAGGCCGGTCGCGATCGCGTTCTGGTTGCCGAAGAGGGAGTGGATGTTGTGGACTGCGATCATCGGAAAGACAAGGCTCGTGCATCCTGTCGACCCGACCATGACCGTATCTTCCGGGTTGGGGATGGAGGCCATGATGTGGCGGAAGGCAATGGATTCGGGGCAGCCCGCGCAGAGCGAATGCTCGGCGATAAGCTCGGTAGCTGTCCCGAAGTCCTTCCAGCCGCGGTTGGGCGTTTCGTAAGTTCCGTTATCCACAAGATCGAGATAGTCTTGCGGCATGATATCGACAAATTCCTTGTTGATCTGGATTCGATTAGCCATGGACGAGCTCCTTGTTCCGGCGATGAGCCATATGTTTTTCGATTTCCTCGACAATAATCTCCGGAGGCATGGTCATTCCCCCGGCCACGTGGGGACCCGCCACCACCCGGTGGTTGCGGTCGATCGTAGACTTGATTTCGCGGGCGAGCCATCCCGCCACGTTGAACTCCGGAACGAAGATATGCTTGGCATGTTCGGTCGCCCTGCGGATTTCCTCCGTCGGGAACGGCCGGAGGGTCTTGATCTTGACAAGGCCGACACGTTCTCCCTTGTCCCGGAATAGGCGGATGGCTTCACGGGCCTGGGAGACGGCCGTCCCCGAGGCGACAAACATGATCTCCGCATCGCCGTTCTCAACCTCGATCAGTCCGTCGAGAAGGGGAATGGTGTGCTTCCGGGAGCGCTCGATGGCGGCCCGGATTTCGAGCTGCCAGCTGGCATGGGTCATATAGCTGATATAGTTTGACTTCATGACGAAGGGATCGCGCATCATCCGAACCGGAGGAACCTCCATGTCCATACAGACCACTGGGCTCCGGTAGGGGTCGTAGTGAGGCAGGGTCTGGTCTTCCGGGGTCATCATGACCATGTCCTTGGTATGGGTCACGAAGAAGCCGTCGCAGATGACGCCGATCGGAAGGTGAACCTCCGGCTGTTCGGCCACATAATATCCCTTGATCATGAAATCGAAGAGGTCCTGGGCTGATTCTGCATGCCAGAGAAGCATGCCGGTCTCGAGCATGAAGGCGATCTCAAGGGTGTCGGGCTGAATGGTCAGGGGAGAGTTGATCCCCCGGACAGTAAAGACCACCTGGATGGGGAGACGGCTTCCCGCCCACATGGGAAAGTTCTCGAAGGCACGAAGGGTTCCCGGACCCGCCGTCGTCGTGAAGACCCGGGCTCCTCCGAAGGCCGCGCCGGCACACTGTCCCATGACGGCAAACTCGGACTCGCCGCGCATGTAGTCCGCGACATACCCTTCGGCATAAAGCTCGCCAACAAGGGAGGAGGCTTCCGACTGGGGCGTGATGGGGTAGGCCACAGAAAAGTCTACGCTTGAGCGCCTGACAGCCTCGCGGATAACCTCGGAGCCGGTCAGGAAGGAAGGGGTACGTGTTGATTTCAGGAAAAGTTCTTGGGGATCCGTAATAAGCTGGCCCTTCTTGTTGCGCTGGCCAATCTGGGGAACCCTGGAATCCGTTTGCGTCGCCATGACTACACTCCTCGATTAGATACGGTCAGACCTTGAACGTCCGAAGTCGCCGGCATGTCAATTGAAGGAAGGCTTGGCCGAAAAGTGCCTTCTTCTGAACCTTCCGGTCAGAAGGGTCGTTTTTCGGTGGCCATCTATCCGAACAGACCCGCCCCGAAACCAGGGCCAAGGTCCGACTTTCCGATAGCAGCTCACACGAGGGAAGAAAAAAAGGGGATTCTCCCTTTTTCCGGCAGGGCACCGAAGGCTCAGCCGTCAGAGTTTGTATGATGAGGTCCGTCAAGTTTAAATTCCGGAGGCCGGTCAAGTCAAGGACGACCGGTCCCCGTTTTTCCGTCCGGACCGCAACGGAACTACCTGCGACCGGGAGATCGCCCTACAGTAGGGAGAGTCTCCGCGCATAGAGGGACTCATCGAAGGAGTCATTCTTCCGGACCGATTCGAAGTAGAGACCTCCGTAGCATCCCATCATCCGGTGGAGGGCCTCGTGTGGCTCCTCTCCCCTCTCCACAAGATGCAGGTAGGCTTTTTTGGCCTGGGCAGGAACTCCCTGGCGGATCTGGCGATCGACGACGAGGTGAAGCGCCACGTGAACGAGGGGGTTGACCTTCGTCTCGCCGATCTCAAGCGGACGGGACGGATCGACGGAAGGATCATTCCACAGGCCGTCAAACTCCGGGTGCATCGCAAGTATCTCGACCATTTCCCGATCCTCCCCGGAACGATCCCCTTCCCGGGCGACGAGGCGCACATGTTCGAGAATATCTTCGTCAAAAAGCATTTTTCGGATTCTCCTCACTTGTCTTGATGGTCCTGACGACTCCGACAAAAGCACAGAGGGTCAGGGCGTCTCTGTCACATGGATCCGGCGGCCCCGGGAGCCCATCCCGTAAACATTCACGACCTTCTTTCCCTGGCGAAGGTGGTAGGTCTCCCAGGCGGGGGTGTGGCCGTTATAGGAGGCGGTGGGGTCCACCCCTCCGGCCTTGAAGTAGTCGGGATAAGTGAGACCGGCGTCCCAGACATCCTCAAGGAGGCATGCGGTCACGAATCCTGACCCTGTCAGGACAATTCCCCTCAACATTTCCTGAATCTTTTCCGGATCGTTGACCTCGACCGGCTCCATCCTTCCTCCTCCCTGTTCGCAGTTACAACTTCTCCCCGAAAATCTTCTTCAGGAAGGCGTAGGACTCGAGAATCTCCCTCATGCGGCCCTCCCCGCTCCGGTCCCCGGAGCGCATATCGGGGTGGTGCTCCTTCAGAAGCGTTCGCACCTTCCTGCGGATCTCGTCCAAAGAGGCTGTTTCGGGAACGCCGAGCGTCCGGCAGTGTTTTCCGAGAAGCTCCCGGCCGGTTCTTCCGTTGGGGTCCTCCCCTTCTGCCGCAGCCCGGAAAAATTTTTCCCAGGGAAGGGCCGCCCGCTTTCGCCGCGGACGATTTCGCAGGAGGCTGTCGAGCTCCTCGAATCGGTCCTCAAGAAACTCGGACTTCCGGGCCACCCTTGAAAGAGAGAGACGAGAGCCATCCCGGGAGATCTCATCGAGAAGTCCGGAAAAAAGACGGTCGAGATCGGAAAACTTCTCCTCCATCTCGCCTCCTCCCCCCCCGCCCCAGTCCAGATCGAGCGACCGCTCGAGACAGAGCCAGGACGAATCGCGGCAGAGACAGGCCATCCGCCCGATATGCGCGGCAAGTTCTCTTTTGATCTCCTCGGGCGACTTTCCCAATGGCGAACCCTCCCCGTCCCGGCAATGGCCTGCCGGTCCAATCTCCATTGTAGCCCTCCGGTTGCCCGTTCTTCAACGAAGATTAATGTTTGCATTGAAACTATAATTGAGATAGACTCATGTCGATGCACTTCCCCAAAAAAGCGGGAAAAGAGGCCCGAACGCTCTCTCCGACTTCAGACCCAAATCACAAAGGAGGTCCCATGACGCTCACGATCTCGCGCCGGTCCAGGCTCAGTCTATTCGCCCCGGCCCTCGCATTTTCCCTGATCTCACTTCTTCCCCTCTCCCCGTCGCTCGCACAAGCCGCCTCCTACAAGAATGCGACCGGCGATCCGGCCGGCCTTTACAAGATCGATCCCGACCACACATCCGTCACATTCACCGTTGGCCATGCGGGCGTTTCCACGGCCGTCGGCCGCTTCGACAAGATCTCGGGCCACTTCCGCCTGGGCAAGGACAAGACCGACGTCGTCATCAGGATCGCCGCAGCCAGCATCGATACAAACCACGCCATGCGCGACAAGGACCTGAGAGGGCCCGACTTCTTCGATGCCAAGACCTTCCCGACGATCCGCTTCGAAGCCCATACCTACAAAAAAACCGGAAAAACGTCAGGCGTCCTGACCGGGAAGCTCACTCTCCACGGCAAGACCCGGATAGTCAGACTCAAGCTTCACGAGGTTGGCGCCGGCGATGTCTCGGCCCTCCCCAAGCCCTGGGGCGGATACCTTTCCGGCTATGACGCCGAGACGACTGTCAAGAGAAGCGATTTCGGCATCACCACCTATCCCGGCATGATCGGAGACACGATCCACCTCTATATCAGCGTCGAAGGAATCCGCACCAAAAAGTAACCCTTTCGGCAGGGGCGGACACCGTCCCTGCCTTCACTCTCACTTCGGGAACCCTGATGGACAGTCTCTCGATCATCCCGGCCATAGACCTTATGAAACCGGCGGTGATTCCGTTCGCTATCACGGCGGGACTTCTCTTCATTCTCGGGCGACTCTCTTTTGACCAACGCAAACGTCGTCTCCCCGACCTTGCCGCCCTTAAGGGCGTTCTTCTCGTTTTTTTCCTCTTCGACAGGCAGTCGATCCTGCACCTTTTCGATCCGGAGCGGCCGATGGACTGGATCCCGGCTCTCTCCCTTGCCGCCTTCATCGCCCGGACTTTATCAGGAAGGCTGCGCCCCTGGGTCGTCGAGAGCCTGACCATCGGGGTTTCATCATTCATCCTTCTCTTTCCTCTGTTGCACCGGGCGGTCGGGAAGGATCTTCTTCTCTTTCCGGCCGTCCTTACTCTCTGGCTTCTCGCCCACCATGCGGCCAGGCGCGAGGGAGGGACCGGCATTGGACGAGCCGCCCTCCTTCCCCTGTTCTTGTCGAGTGCAACCCTTGGCGCCCTCTCCCCCCTCTCGGGGAGCCTTCTCCTGGGCCAGCTCTCCGGCGGACTGGCCGCCGTCTGGCTCGCCATGATCCTGATCCGTCCCGGTCGCCTCCCCCTTTCCGGGGTCGAGCCGGGGATCGCCCTGGGCGGGCTTCTCCTCATTGCCCGGGAGTATGTCGAGATCCCCCCCGTCGTTGTCGGGGCCCTCTACGGGGCGATCCTTCTGGGCCTTCTCTCCGACCGTCTTCTGGCACATCGGACCCGGCTTCCCGCCGGAGTCCGGCTTTTTCTTCCCTCCCTGCTCTCTCTCGTTTTTATCGGAGTGGCTGTCATGGAGACTCTCCGCCTCCTTCAAAGCACAGGAAGCGCCGGGTATTGACGCCCCCGACTACCCGACTCTCTCCCGGTCAACCGGCTCCGGCGGGACCGCATGGCAAGACAGCCATCTCACGTTGGGACGGCTTTAGCCCCCCCTTCCCCATACCCTGACGGGACGCGGGAAGTCCCCGAATCCCCTTTTCGATCCCGGCAGAATCTGTTACGATAGGAAATTCACTTATCTTGGGAGAACTTTCCCTCTTTCCTCCATCGCGAGCGGCCCAACATGACAGGAGCGTCCCTTGAACTCTGAAGAAGGCTACAAAAAGGCGTGCGGACTTTTTCCCGGCGGAGTGAGCAGTCCGGTCAGGGCCTACAAGGCCGTGGGTGGGCACCCCGTCGTCATCCGCGAGGGCAAGGGCGCCTATGTCACCGATGTCGACGGCCGGCAATACATCGACTTCGTTCTCTCCTTCGGTCCTCTCATCCTGGGCCATGCCGACCCGGACGTCCTGGCCGCGATCTCGGAAACGGCCGCACGGGGGCTCTCCTTCGGCGCCCTGTCGGAGCCTGAAATCCACCTGGGCGAGGTCTTGACCCGCGCCGTCCCCGGACTCGAGCGCATCCGGTTCGTCAACTCGGGCACCGAGGCCGCCATGAGTGCTCTCAGGCTGGCGAGAGCCTTTACCGGACGAACCCGCATCGTCAAGTTTGCCGGCGGCTACCACGGCCACTCCGATGCCCTTCTCGTCAAGGCCGGCTCAGGGGGAGCCACCTTCGGGATCCCAACCTCGGCCGGCGTCCCCGAGGCTGTTGTCCACGACACGATCGTTCTTCCCTACAACGACACAGCGGCCCTCAAGGAGTATTTCACGCGGGAGGGGAAGACGGTCGCGGCCCTCATCCTCGAGCCCGTCGCCGGAAATATGGGGGTCATCCCTCCCGACGAGGAGTTTCTCATGGCCGCCCGCGATGTGACGACGGACAACGGAGCCCTTCTCATTGCCGATGAGGTGATCACCGGCTTCCGCCTGACCTACGGCGGAGCCCAGGTCCTCTTCGGCATGGAGCCGGATCTGACCCTTCTCGGAAAGATTATCGGAGGGGGCATGCCGGTGGGAGCCTACGGAGGCCGCGAGGACATCATGCGCATGGTGGCCCCGGAAGGCCCGGTCTACCAGGCGGGAACCCTCTCCGGGAACCCGGTCGCCATGGCGGCGGGACTTGCGACCATGACAAAGCTCCGAACCCCTGCCCTTTACTCCCTTCTTGAGGAAAAGGCCAGGATCCTGGCCGACGGCATCGCCTCTGCGGCCCGGGAGGTCGGGATCCCCCTCCAGATCAACCGGATGGGGTCGATGTTGACCCTCTTCTTCACCGACAAGAAGGTAACCGACCTCGCATCGGCTGAGCATTCCGACGTTCGTCTTTTCTCCCTCTTTCACCAGGCGGCGCGCAATGAGGGGCTTCTTCTCCCCCCCTCCCAGTTCGAGGCCCTCTTCCTCTCCACATGCCACGACGACCGCGTCGTCCGCGAGGCGACCGAACGCTTCCGCCGGGCCTTCGAGAAGACGCGCCAACAGGCCTGACACCAATCCCCCTTTTAAGGAGGCACACCTTTCCATGTCCATGGACCAAAAGACCCTCTCTGCAAGACTTGAAGCCGTTTTCCGCGACAGCATCCGGACGAAGGAGGAGTTTTTGCGCACCTCCCTTCCCCTGATGGAGAAGGCAACCCGCCTGATCGTTGAGACCTTCGAGAAGGGGGGCAAGCTTTTGATCTTCGGTAATGGCGGCTCCTCCTCCGACGCCGCCCACATCGCAGGGGAACTCGTAAGCCGGTTCTACAAGAACCGGAAGGCCCTTCCCGCCATCGCTCTCGGAACCGGCATGCCCACCCTCACCAGCATCGGCAATGACTACGGGTACGAGTTCGTCTTTGTCCGGGAGATGGAGGCCTACGGTCGGCCGGGAGATCTCGCCATCGGCCTCAGCACGAGCGGAAACTCCAAAAACGTTCTCCTGGCCCTCGAGAAGGCTCGCGAGATCGGGATCCGGACGATCGGATTCGGAGGAGGCTCCGGAGGCAGGATGAAGGATCTCGTGGAGATCCCCTTCATCGTCCCCTCCCCGCTCACCCCCCGGATCCAGGAGACCCATATCACGCTGGGCCATGCCCTGTGCGAGATGGTCGAAGAAATTCTCTTCTCCACGCCAGACTAAGGGACACCTTTTCATGACCCAATCCCCCCGCCCGGGGAGACCCTCTACGGGGACCCGGGACAAGATACTTACCCCTGCGGCCCTTCTTCTGGCACTGGCACCCCGGCGCGCGGCCGGAGAGCGGGTCGTCTTTACCAACGGGTGTTTCGACCTTCTCCACGCCGGCCATATCGAGGTCCTCGAGAAGGCCCGGGAGCTTGGCGATATTCTCGTGGTGGCGCTCAACACCGACCTTTCCGTTTCCACCCTCAAGGGACCCCTCCGGCCGATCGTTCCCCAGGACAATCGTGCGCGGGTTATGGCGGGGCTCGAATGCGTCTCCTACGTCACATTCTTCGAGGAGGAGACCCCTCTCCAGCTAATCGAGAGGCTTCTTCCGGACACTCTGGTCAAGGGAGGCGACTGGCCGGTGGAGCGCATCGTCGGCAGCGACATCGTCCTTGCCCGGAAGGGCTTGGTCCGCTCGATCCCCCTCGTGCCCGACTCCTCGACCACCGGTCTCATCGAGCGGATCCTCGCCCGCTACACCTTGCCCGAGGGCTGATTCCCGCGTGACACTCCACCCCCTGACCCGCACCCTCAAGGCCCTGTCCGCAACGATTCCCCCGCCGGGAGCCCCGGTCGTCTCCCAGGAGATCCGGGGACTCTCCCGGGAGGCCTTTGCCCTTCTTCCCTCCCTTCTCCGGAAGGCCGAGCGCCCCGAAGTCCTCTGGGTCCTGACCTCCACGCCGGACCGGGCCCTCCGTCTTGTGGAGGAGATCCGTTCGGGCGCCGTACTTTTCGATCTCGACCTCGACGTCCTCCTCCTTCCGGAGGAGGAGGTTCTGCCGTACGAACGGGAGAGCCCGGCCGACTTCATCCGTGCCGAGAGAATCCACGCACTCGATCGCCTCGCCTCCTCCTCCCCTCCCGATGTCGTCGTCTCCCCGGTGGCGGCCGTGCTCCGAAGAACCCTCTCGCCCGCTCTTGTCGCCTCCGTCCGTCGCTCCCTCCGAACCGGCATGGAGGAAGACCCGCAGTCGGTGGTGGAGACGCTTCTCTCCCAGGGCTATGTCCGGGTCCCGCAGGTCACCGCGCCGGGAGAGTTCTCCGTTCGCGGCGCCCTGATCGACCTTTACTCGACCGACCGGCGACGTCCGGTCCGTCTCGAATGGGACGATCTCGAGATCCGCTCCATCCGGGCCTTCGATCCCAACACCCAGCGCTCGGTCGGCAATGTCGACTCCGTTGACCTCCTCCCGAGCCATGAATGGATCCTGCCCGAGGCCTCTCCGGGTGATAACGCCCGGCGTATCTGGCTTGAGCGTCATGCGGCAAACCCCTTCCCTCCGGGGGTCGAGCGCTTTCTTCCCTCTTTTTTCGGGGGAGCGGTCGCCCCCATTCTCTCCCGACCCGATATCCTCCCCCTTGTCGACGACTGGGACGGGGTCCTCGGACGTTCCTCCGACTGGATCGGAAGGATCGAGGAAGGCTGGCTCTCCCTCCCCGATGAGGAGCGGGCCCTCCTTCTCCCTCCTGCGGAGGCCTTTCTCATGCTGCGCTCCCGGGCGGACTGGGAGAGCCTCCTCCCGTGCCTCTCCCTGGGGAAGGAGGCCTCGGCCCCCTCCGGCTTCCTTCTGGGGGCGCTCCCTCCCGACCGCATCGACCGGAACAGCTCCTTCATCTCGGAGATCGAGCGTCTCCCTCCCGCCACCCGCACAGTCATATTCTGCCGGACCCGCGGACAGCTCGCCCGGATCGGCGACATGCTCGAGGCGGCACAGGTCCCCCACATCACCTCTTTCGACCCCCTCGACCCGCGGCAGCAGGGCCGACTGCCCGTGACACTTCTTTCGGGGGATATTGAGGAGGCCTTCGAGGCCCCGCTCGACTCCCTTCTCGTCCTCTCCGACACCTGGCTCTTCAAAAAGCCCGTCTCCCGGCCTCCCTTCCGCTCCTTTTCCACCAGCACCCAGGTCTACCGCCGGGATCGGCCCACCTTCACCGAGGGTGACTATGTCGTTCATCTCCACCAGGGAATCGGCCGCTACCGGGGCCTTCACGAGGTCTCTGTCGGGGCGGCCCGCGGAGAGTTCGCCATCATCGAATACCAGGGGGGGGACCGTTTCTATCTCTCCGTCGAGCAAATGGACCAGCTCCTTCCCTACCAGGGACCGGAAGGCGCCTCCCCCCGCCTCGACCGGCTCGGAGGAAAGTCCTGGACCCAGACCAAGTCCCGGGTAAAAAAGCAGATCGAAAAGATCTCGGCCGAACTCGTCATGCTCTACGCCCGAAGAAAGACGGCCGAGGGCTTCGCCTTCTCCCCGGAGTCAATCCTCACCAGGGAGTTCGACCAGTCCTTTCCCTACGACCTCACCCCCGATCAGGAGGAGGCGATCCGGGCGGTCTTTTCCGATATGGAGAGCGAAACCCCCATGGACCGCCTCATTCTGGGGGACGTGGGGTTCGGGAAGACCGAGGTGGCAATGCGGGCGGCCGTTCGTGCCATCGCCGACGGAAAGCAGGTCGCCATCCTCGTTCCGACGACCCTTCTGGCCCTCCAGCACCACGAAACCTTTAAAAATCGCTTCGCCGGGTTCCCCGTGAAGGTCGAAAGCCTCTCGCGGATGGTCTCCCCCACCGAACAGAAAAAAGTCAGGGAGCGACTCAGGAGGGGAGAGACCGACATCGTCGTCGGAACCACGGCCCTTTTGTCTTCTGCGGTCGAGTTCCGGGACCTGGGCCTTCTCGTCATCGACGAGGAGCAGCGCTTCGGCGTCCGCCAAAAGGAGAGCCTGACCGCCCGCTTTCCCCATGTCGACCGGCTGACGCTTTCCGCCACCCCCATTCCCAGAACCCTCCAGATGGCCATGTCCGGCCTCAAGGGCATCAGCTTCATCATGACTCCCCCCCAGGGGCGAAAATCCATCAAGACCGCCATCGTCCGCTTCGACCGGGAGCGCATCCGGGAGGCGATCGACCGGGAGCTGGCCCGGGAAGGACAGATCTTCTTCATCCACAACCGCGTCTCTTCCATCGCGCGCTGGGCCCGCTACCTGGCCGCCCTTTTTCCGGCGGCGGGCGTGGCCTATGCCCACGGCCAGATGGGCGAAGAGGGGATCGAGGAGGTCATGGGGCGCTTCTTGCGGCGCGAATGCCGGATCCTGGTCTCCACGACCATTGTCGAATCCGGCCTCGACATTCCCTGGGCCAACACCATCCTGATCAACCGCGCCGACATGTTCGGCATCGCAGAGCTCTACCAGCTCCGGGGCCGTGTCGGCCGGGGTGGCCAGCAGGCATACGCCTACTTCATCACCCCCGCGGAGGATGCGCTGGGGGATATCGCCAGAAAACGTCTCCAGACGCTCGCCACCCATTCGGGGCTCGGCGCCGGCTACCAGATCGCCATGAGAGATCTTGAGATACGTGGGGCCGGAAGCCTCCTGGGCCATCAGCAGACAGGACAGGTCGCCATGGTGGGTCTCGACCTCTACCTCGAGATGGTGGAGGAGGCGATCGGCGCCATCGCCTCCGAAGGCCCCCGCCCCCCGGAGACGGAACCGGCCCGGGTCGAATGGAAGACAGAGGCCCGGATTCCCGAAGATTATATCGAGCATCCCTCCGAACGAATTGACTTTTACAGGCGTCTCGCTCATGCTCAGGAGATGGACGAAGTCGCCCAGATCGAAGACGAGCTCACCGACCGCTTTGGCCCCCTGCCCCGGGAGGCCAGGAGCCTTTTGACGGGCGCCCGGATCCGTGTTCTCGCCACAAAGGCGGGCTTCTCTGAGGTTCTGATCAAAGAGCGCGACATATTGATGAAACACCGCTCGGGAAGGCTTCCCCAGGAGACCGTCGGACCTGCCCTCGACATCTTCGGAGACCGCATCTCCTTTCTGTCCGATGGCTCCTGGAAGATTCTCGGGACCCTTCCGCTTCTCCTTCTCGAAGACTTGAAGAGACTGCTCACGCTCTCAAGGGAGGAGGCAAAACGGCTGGAAGCGACCTCCCCGGACCGCCAGCCCCCCGCATGACGCGACGAACCACGACACTGAAAACAGAAAAAACCGACATCAATCCCGTAAGGAGGCTCCGTTGAATTTTCCCAGTTCCCCTGCCCGATCCCCTCTGTCTTTTTCTTCCCGTCCCCTTGGGGGCAAGGCCGCGACCGCTCTCCTTGCCGCGACATTCGTCCTGCTCGCGGGCTGCCACCAGACGCTCCCGAGCACTGTCGTGGCAAAGGTGGGGCCCAGGGAGATCAGCAAGGAGAGCCTCCAGAAGGCCATAAAGGAGATGAATCTTCCCTCTTCCGCCCCGGCATCCGTTCCGAGCGACGTGCTCAACCGCATAATCGACAGCACGCTCATTTCCCAGGAGGCAGACCGGGAAGGTCTCGCCAGCGTCCCTGCCCTCCGGAAAAAGATCGAGGACGACAGGGACCGGATTCTCCGGCAGGCCCTTATCAAGAAAGAGGTCGACGACAAGGTCAAGGTGACCGATGCCGACGTCAAGGACTACTTCGACAAACATCGTCAGGAAATCAAGCAGCCGGGCTACGTCAAGGTTCGCCAGCTCATCCTTCCCGACCAGAAGACGGCCACCCGGATTCTCTCCTCCCTTCACAAGAAAAAGGGATTCTCCCGGGCCATCGCCAAGTTCAAGGGTGGACCCGTCGGCAAGATCTTCGAGGGAACGGTCCCCCCGCAGTTTACGAAGTTCTTCTTCGGCGTTCCCGCCGGGTCGGTGACAGGCCCCATCTCCCTCAAGGACGGCATCCACTACTTCAAGGTCGACACCTCCGAGCCGGGCAAGCTCCTCTCCTTCGACGAGGCCAAGGCCGGGATTTCGCAGTTTCTGACCTCGAGAAAGAAACAGGATCTCTACCAGAAGTTTCTTAACTCCCTACGGGCAAAGACGAAGATCTCGATCAACCAGAAGAGCCTCGCCGAGCTAATGGGAGCCGCCACCCCCACGAAAAAATGAGAAAAAAGAGACTCCTGCCCCTTCTTCTCCTCCTTTTTCTCTCCTCCTGCCACCCGGGGAGATCGTCTGAAGGTGCGGTCGCCACACTGGCAGGGAAGCCCGTCACCGTCTCCGACCTCCGGGAGACGGCCCGGTTCATGGGAATGGAGAAGACAGCCTCCCGGGCCTTCGACGAGTGGTCTCCCTCGCTTGCCAAGACGGTCTTCGAGGAGACCCTCTACGATCGCCTTCTCTTGGAGACGGCCCGGAAAAACGGGCTCGATGTCTCCCCCGGAGATCTCCGCGCCGAAGCGGATCGTATCGCCTCCATCTCCTCGCCGGACGCCGGAGTCGCGCAACGGCCTGCCGACGACCTCGTAAGAAGAAAGCTCCTTCTTGAGAAGGCCGTTGCCTTTCTCGCCCCCCTTCCCAAGATTCCCCCAAAGGAGATCCGGGAGGCATACAACCGGGACAAGGAGCACTATTCCTTCCCCCAGCGGGCGGTCGTCCGGGACATCGTCGTCCGCTCCGAGGACGAAGGGAAGGCGATCCTCTCCGCCCTGGCCTCGGGAAGCTCCTTCTCTGCCCTGGCCAAGGCCAAGTCCCTCTCCCCCGAGAGCGCGAAAGGGGGTCTTCTTCCCCCCTTTGCCCAGGGAGAGATGCCGGCCTTCTTCTCCGCGGCCTTTACGATGAAACCGGGGAACGTGAGCCCTCTTCTTTCTTCGCCCTACGGCTACCACATCCTGAAGCTCCTGAAGCTCCTCCCTTCCGGCGTCCGCCCCTTCGGGACGGTCAGGAGCAGAATCGAGCACCACCTTCAGGAAAAAGCCCGGAAAGACTTTCTGGCCCATTGGTTTTCCGACAAGCTCGAATCGGAACATCTCGAGATCTTGCCAAAGTACGCCCCGATTTTCTCGACCGCGCCTCGAGCCACCCGCTAAACCGGCGGATCCGCCATCGTTTCCTGATGACGGAGGCTGGTGTATAATCTTTGAACTGGCTTTTTTTCGACAACTTCAACCTGTGACAGAGGCTCCCGTGACCTATCGCATCTTCCTTTCCCCCCCGTCCTCCCCCGTTCTTCCCGAGAAAGGGATAAAACGACCGGCAGGATCGCGGACCGGGGGATCCCCCCTTCGAACCCTTTTGGGGATCCTCGCATCCGTGGCGCTTCTCATGCCCCAGGCGGCCCGGGCAGACGACGGGGTGCTCCTCGACAGCGTCATGGCGGTGGTGAACCACCATTCGATCACAAAGAGCGAGGTCGACAGGGAGCTCAAGCCAACCTTTGAAAAGATCCATGCCGCCTACCAGGGACAGGCCTACCTCCAGCTCATCGCCTCCCTCGAGTACAACGTCATGATGAAGAAGATCAACGAACGTCTCGAACTCGAGGAGGCCGACCGTCTTGGCCTTTCCGTCACCGACGACGAGGTGGACCACGCCATCGACGACATCATGCAGAAGAACAACATCCAGGCTCGGTGGCAGCTCAAGAACGCTTTAGCCTCCCAGGGGCTGACCTTCCGCCAGTACCGAAAAAAGCTAAAAAAACAGCTGACGGTCATGAAGCTCGTCAACCAGGAGGTCCGCTCCACCGTCGTGATCAGCCCCGATGAGGTTCGCGACTATTTCCTGAAGCACCGGGACGACTACCGTCTTCCCGGCCACGTCTCCCTTGCCGACATCTTCCTCTCCACTCCCGAGGGGGCGACACCCGCCCAGATTGCTGTGGTCCAAAAAAAAGGGGAGCACATCCTTCGGCAGATCAACCGGGGAGACGACTTCGAGATGCTCGCGGGCTCGGAGTCTCAGGGCCCCAACGCCGAATCGGGGGGCCATCTCGGCAACCTGACGAAGGATCAGCTTCTCCCCGAGCTGATCGGGCCGGCCTTTTCCGTACCGGTGGGGCAGACCAGCGGTCTCATTCAGTCGGGACGCGGGTTCTACATCATCAAGGTGTTGGCCCGCGAGGCCCAGCCCTATCAGAAATTCGACGACATCAAGCAATCCATCCTGAACACCCTGACAAAAAAAACGACGGAGAAGCGGATCCGGCTCTGGCTTGAAAAGCTCCGGGCCCACTCCTACGTCGCCATATACGCCCGCCGGGAGAACGGAACGGGCAACTCCACCGGAGAGATCATCCCCCAGTAGGCGCATTTCCCGGGAACCCGAACTCTCCTCGAAGGATCTCCCAGACGTGGCGTGAGAGCTCCGGGAGTCCCTCTCCCGTTCGGGCGCTCACGGGAATTGGCCCGGAGATTCCTTCGTCCGCCTCCTCCTCGATCCAGCGGCTCCAGCCACGGACGGGAAGGTGCCGTCCGTTCCGGGAAAGGGTGTCGGTCTTCGTGATGACGATCGTCACGGGAATATTCATCAGGCGAAACCACCGGGCCGCCTCCTGGTCGACCAAGAGAAGCTCCCGGCGGGCATCGACCAGCATGAGGACGTTCCTGATGTCGGGGCGCGCGGTAACGACCGCCGTGGAGGCGTCCTGAGAGCTTGCTTTTGTGGCGTGGCCCCGGTTCATGTATCCATATCCGGGGAAGTCGAGAAAGTATCCTCCCGTTTTGATCCGGTAGAGGTTGGGGAGGGTGGTGGCCCCGGGCCGCTTGCCGGTTCGGGCCAGGCCCTGGCTTCCCGCCAGCCGGTTGATGAGAGAGGACTTCCCCACATTCGAGCGGCCCGCAAGTCCGACGATCCCTCCTTCACCGGGAGGGGGCATCTGGTGCGGGTCGGCGATTGAAAGGACAAAATTGGCGCGCAGGTCGAAGGACTCTCCCCTGGTTGCAATGGGCTTCATGTGCGGGACCTCCCTCGATGGTGTGGACGGATCGCTCGTTGTCGTAGAGAACGGGACTGTCCGTCTCGCCGCCTTTCATGAATCTCCCTTCCCGGAGGCGCTCCGGAAGGATCTCAAAAATTGGATTTCCGGGGAGAGCCCGACAGGGTCCCCCTCGCGCCATATGCCCGATATTGCCGACCTCCTGGCCGGTCTCGAAGAGGAGCTGGGACACAGGCTTCTGGAAAAGGCCGGCATGGACTTCCGGGATCTCGACTGCGCCGGAACCCACGGCATCACCGTCCGCCACCATCCCTTTCCCCACCGTCTGGACTTCTTTGCCTCTTCTCCCGCCATCCGGGGGGTCTCCTACCAGGCGGCCAACCCCTTTGCCCTCTCCCGCGCCTTCAAAACACCCGTGGTCAGCCAGTTCCGCGGAGCCGACGTGGCCCTGGGAGGCCACGGGGCCCCGCTCGCCCCGATTCTCCATCGGGCCCTTTTTACCGGAGAGATCCCCCGCGCCTTCTTAAATCTCGGAGGGATCGCCAACCTCACGGGCCTTCCCCCCGAAGGGTCCGACCACGCGGTCACAGCCTTCGACACCGGCCCCGGGAACATGCTCCTCGACCTTGCCATCTCGCTGTTGACGCAAGGGGCCGAGACTTTCGACAAAGACGGAGCCCATGCCCGCCAGGGACGGCCGGACCCCGGACTTCTCGACTGGCTCCTCTCTGATCCCTTCTTTTCGCTTGCCCCCCCGAAGTCTACCGGACGGGAGGAGTGGGGAGAGGAGAGGCTCCGAAGGATCCTCTCCCGGAAGGAGGACCTCCGGATGGCCTCCGGAGCCTCTTCGAGCCCTTCCCCCCCGGAAAGGATCGACGATCTTCTCGCGACCCTTTCGGCTCTTACTGCCGAGAGTGTCTCCCGGGGGCTCACGTGGCTCCCCGTCCCCCCCCGGGAGATTATCGCCGGGGGAGGCGGCGTCAAGAACGCCGATCTCATTGAAAGGATCGCGCGCCGGACCGGTCTCCCCGTTGTCACCTCTGAGGAGCGGGGGTTTCCCTCCCAGGCGATCGAATCGATCGCCTTTGCCTACCTGGCGCTTCTCTCCCTCTCCGGCCGCCCCGGCAACATTCCTGAGGTTACCGGAGCCTCGGGACCGGCCGTTCTGGGGCAGATCACCCCTCCGCCGGAGGGGCTGGATCCTCTTCTCCTTCAAGATATCGCCGCCCGCGCCGATATCCATCTTCCGTCCCCAGATCGACCCAGAAGGACTCCGTAAAGCTCGCTCGCATCCTCCCTCCCGCCGCAATCCTCTCCCGGTAGAGGTCGATGACCGACGGCGCCTTTGCCGGATCGACCCCACGAAAGATCTCCGGCCGAACCATCTGCACCCCGAGGAAGACGCCGGGCCGCACCCCGGGGGGGATCGCCCGGGGGGAGCCATCATCCGCACCCCGGGGTGGGGCGAGCCAGAGATCCCCGGAGGAGGCGCGACCGATTCGTCCCTGCTCGCTCTTTGGGCCCCGGGGAGAAAGGATGAGATGCGCCTCCGACTCCTCTCTTAGGGCTCGCCGCCAAAGAGGCCGCAGAGAGAGAGAGGTCAGGATGTCGGCGTTGACGACCAGGAGCCAGTCAAAGCCCGAGAAGAGCTCCCTGGCATTGGCGATTCCCCCTCCTGTCCCAAGCAGCGTCTCCTCCTCGGAGATCAGGAGCTCGACTCCCGGAGGGGCCAATCCCGGAAGAACCGCCCGCATCATCTCCCGCCGGTGGTGGACGTTGACGACGATGCGGGAGACGCCGGCCCTTGCCAAAAGATCCATCGACCAGGCAATGGCCGGGCGGCCCCCGACGGGAACAAGGGGCTTGGGAAGATCCGGAAAAAGCGGCCGGATCCGGGTTCCGAGGCCCGCCGCCAGAACGAAGCCGCAGAGTTTCATCTCCGGGAAAGACGGTCCGGGAAACGCAGGTAGTCGGAAAAGGTCCGGTAAAGTGGGGCCAGGGAGGGCACCCGCCTTACGAGTCGAACCATGTTGGCGTGCGTTCCGGCCACCGAGCCAAGGTAAGCCGGATTCTTCTTGACGTCAGAAATGTAAAAAAAGCGCCCGCATGCCTTGAGGTTGCGCTGGAAGGCATGTCGACAGAGCCGCTCCATCGCCTCCTCGAAGCCGGTCTCCGGGAGGATCCCTGCCTTTTGCCCCAGCTCGAGATAGCGAGCCAGCGACTCCTCGATCTTTTCGAGGGGAACGGTCCGATAGGCGTCGAAGAGCAGGGAGGCCAGGTCATAATAGGGAGATCCCACCAGAAGGTCCTGGAAGTCGATGAGAGCGAGGGAGCCGTCCTGCCGGACCATGATGTTCCGGGAGTGATAGTCCCGGTGGACGAGAACCTGGACCTTCTCTCCGGCAAGGGCGGCGGCCTCGCGGTCAAAGGCGAGTCCGATTTCTGACAGGGCCGATCCGGAAGCACCCGACAGGCCGTACTCCGCGAAATGCTCGAACTCCCACCGGATGAGCTCCCGGGAGTAGGGGCGCGCGCGTACCCAGGAGAGGTCGTCGTCGGGCCTCTCGGCCTGGAGGGCCACGAGAAGGGTCAGGGATTTTTCCGTCACCAACTCCGCCTGCCCCGGATGGGCCATGACCCGGGAAAGAAAGGTCTCATCGCCAAAGTCCTCCTGAAGGGTCTTCGATCCGTCTTCCAGACGATGGTAGATCGCCGGGACGGGAAGGCCCCGCCGTCCGAAGGCATCTGCCACCAGAAGGAAGGGATCTCCCGGAGGATCAAGGGAGGCCTTGGAGACCGCCTCTTCCGACTTTTTAAATCCGAGCGTCCCTTCCCGCTCCATGAGGATCGCGGAGTGGGGACGCTTGGCCCCCCTGAAGAAGACCCGAAAATATCGCCGGTTGGAGGCATCTCCCGTCAGAGGCGTCCGCCCCGTGATCTCCCGTCCCTCCTTCCGGCTCCACTCCTCCACGAAAAGCCGCCAATCTTCGTCTTCCGCCATTCGCAATCCTTTGTTCTCCGATTAAAAAAGACTATGGCACAGCCTCGGGCCTTCCCGATAGAATCGATACCGGGTATGGTACATGGACTCGTAACAGGATACCACCGGTTCCTTTAGAGAGGCCCCTCGATGAATAGACTTCGCTTTGATGTGCGCCCCCTTCTTCCGGGAGTTCTCCTCTCCATACTTATTGCGCTCCTGGCGACGATTGGCAGCCGCCTGATTGCCCATATCGCCGGAACCCCCGTTGCCGGCCCCATTCTCCTTGCCATCCTCCTGGGTATCCTCCTCCGCAATCTCCGCCCCCTCCCCCCCTCCTTCGACCCCGGCATCTCCTTCGCCTTCCGGAGACTTCTCCGGTGGGGGATCGTCGGCCTTGGGTTCGCCTTTTCGGCCCGGTCGCTCCTGGGAATCGGCCTCCGGGGGCTTCTCCTCGACCTCTCGGTCATCGCCGCAGTCTATGCCGCAGCCCTCTGGTTCGGACGAAGAAAGGGCCTTCCCGACAATCTCTCTCTTCTTTTGGGAACAGGAACGGCCATCTGCGGCGCCTCGGCGATCGTCGCCGCCAACGCCGTCCTCCGGGGCAAGGACGAGGAGGTGGCCTTTTCGGTGGCCACCGTCACCCTCTTCGGGACCCTCTCCATGTTCCTCTTTCCCGTGGCCAACCGCTTTCTCCACCTTTCTTCCACCGTCTATGGGGCCTGGGCCGGCTCCTCCATCCACGAGATCGGGCAGGTCATCGGCGCCACGCTTCCCTACTCCCGGGAGTCGCTGGAGCTCGGCACACTGTTGAAGCTCACCCGCGTCGCCCTTCTCCTCCCGGTCGTCCTTCTCCTCGAGGCCTTCGTCGTCGCCAGAACCCCCTCCGGGACGACCCCGTCAGGGCCCGCGGAGAAGCGCTCCTTCCCCTGGTTCGTCGTGGCCTTCGCCGCCGTCTTGGCGCTCAACTTTCTCTTTCCCCTCCCCCCGACTCTCCTGCACCTTCTTCAGGAGGCAGACGCCGCCGTTCTTGCCGTTTCTATGGCGGCCATGGGTCTCGAAACCCACCTCTCACGGCTTTTTCGGTTCGGGATGCGCCCGCTGGCCTCGGGGCTCTTCCTCTGGATCTTCGTCTCCGGCACCGGACTTCTCCTCTCCTGGCTCCTCTATGGCCATGGCTCTCTCCCGGCGCTATGATGGAGCCATGACCCCGTAGCCCCGAGGAGAACGCCGTGCCGGAACTTCCAGAAGTCGAAACCTCCCGCCTCTCCCTTCTCCCCCTTTTTACGGGGAAAAGGATCCTTTCCGTCACCCCTCTCCGCCACGATCTCTGGAGGGGTTCGCTTCGCCCCGCCGCCGGCCCTTTCGAGGGGGGGCCCCTTCTCCGCCATGGCAAGACCCTGATCCTCTCCTTCCTGCCGGAAAAAGGGGGCGGGGGCTCCTCTTGCCCCTTCTTTCTCCTCTCCCGCTTCGGCATGTCGGGTCGATGGGAGCGTCTCTCCCTGGACGCCCCCCGACCTCCCCACACCCATCTCGAAATCGAAATGGAGGACGGGGGGCGCCTGGCCTGGATCGATCCCCGGCGCTTCGGCCGGCTCGAGGCAACCCCCTCCCCCGACAGATCGCTCCTTCTCTCGGGGACCGGTCCCGACGCCCTCGCAATTGACGGAAAAATCCTTTTCGACCGGCTCCGTCGACACGCCGTACCGCTTCGGACCGCCTTGATGGATCAGAGCCTTCTCTCCGGAATCGGCAACATCTACATGGCCGAAATCCTCTTCGACGCCGGTCTTTCTCCGTTTCGTTCCTCCCATTCGCTCTCTCGCGCTGAATCCTTGCGGTTGGAGATCTCTTTAAAAACCCTCCTTACGGCGGCAATCGCCGCCGGTGGCTCCACAATCCACTCCTACCGCAAGGAGGACGGAACGCCGGGAGGCTACCAGAAGCATCACGCCGTCTACGGCCGGGAGGGCCTTCCGTGCCCCCGGTGCGGACTCCCCGTCCAGCGCATTGCCGCCAACGGCCGCTCCCTTTATTTCTGCACTTTCTGCCAGCCCATTCGCACGCCCTGAGATTTCTCCCTTACCTCCTTCCCCTGTTTTTCGCCGATTTTTGAGTGTTTTCTTCCCGCACCTCCCGCGCCTTTTCGGAAAATATGCTATAATGGAGAAATCTTCCTTCAGATGGCCGTCGCTCTGCGCGAAGAGATCGTCATAATATTTATAAATTATTCGGGAAAGTTCCGGGCTTATCCCGGAAATACTCATGCACCGCCAACTTCGAATGGAGGTCCCGTTGGGAGATGTGAGGCAGGGAAACACCCCCAAACCCGCGGAGACTTTGATCCGGATGCTCGGCCTCCCCTTCAAGGAGAGTTTCCGCATCGAGGAGGCCCTGACGCACAGGTCGGCCTCCCACGAACGGGGACGCAAGAAGCCCATCCCGAACTATGAGCGTCTTGAATTTCTTGGAGACCGCGTCGTCGGACTCATGGTCAGCGAATACCTTCTCAACATGTGGCCACAGGCGACCGAGGGAGAGGTCGGACAGGTCTTCTCGACCATTGTCAGCACCCAGACCCTCGCCTCGATCGCCCGCCGCATGGACCTCGGCTCCTACATGATCCTGGGGAAGGGCAGCAACTCCTCGGGAGAGCGCGAAAACACCTCCCTTCTGGCCGACACATTCGAGGCCCTGACCGCCGCCATCTACTGCGAGTATGGTCTCGAGACGACCCGCCAGATCCTGATCCCCTGGTTTGCCCAGCCTCTCCAGGAGATCCTCCGCGCCATCGAGTCCGCCCCCCCCCGCGAGCCCCGAAAGCCCTCGGTTCCCCCGGTGGCGGTTGCGGTACCGGTACCGGAAGTTCCTGCCGTAGCCCCCGCCCCCCGACCTCGCGAGCGACCGAAGAACCCCCCGAACTACAAGCTCCTCATCCAGAAATGGGCCCAGCAGAACTTCGGCCTTCAGCCGGAATCGACCCTTGTCAGTGAGACGGGTCCCTCCCACCAAAAGCGTTTCGTCATGGGGCTCACCCTCGGCGGGATCCTTCTGGGAGAAGCCGAAGACAAGACAAAGCGCGGGGCCCTCTTCGCGGCACTCGAACATGTCTGGGAGAAGATCGGCCAGGGCTACATGCCCGACCTTCCCCGGAAGTCTCCCCCCACCCAGACTGAGGAGACCCCGCCCCCCCAGACGGAGAAGGCAGAGGAACCCCCGGCCGTCATCCCGGTTTCCCCCTCCTTTGAAGGGGAGGAGCCGGTGCCCCCCTCGGCCCCCCTCGTCTCCGTCTCTCCGGAGCTCCCGGAAGAGCCTGTCCTCGACGGTCC
>DAHXNG010000060.1 GCA_027366615.1 Nitrospirota bacterium
TGACTGACTCACGACAAAGCCTCGCTCTCAGGAAGTGGATGCCCGGCCCCCCCCTTCTGACCTCTATCAGAGACCGAAACGGCCGCGACTCCCGCACAGACGAGAAGAATTCCTGACCAGCGTAGGGGGGGAATCGTCTCCCCCAGAAAGAAAAGTGCTGAAAGTGGCGTCAGAACATAGCCGATGGATGTAAGCGGAATGATATAGGAGACGTCCGACACAGAAAGGAGTTCCATCAGAATCCCGAAATGAAGAGCTTCGAAGGCGGTTCCGATGAGGACCTGGGGAGATTTTAGCACGGGGATCAGAAAGGAAAGCGAGGAGAGAGACTGCCCAGAAAATCCAGGAACGATGGCCAAGCCTCTCTTGATCAGGACAAAGCCGATAGCTTCGGAGATGAGACCGGCAAGGAGGAGGCCCCAGAGCTTCCGCCGCGAGAAAGACACAGCGGCCTCCGTTACTTCTTTGACTCGAGCTTCTCGTCGTGGTCAGACTGCTCGGGCGACTCTTTAATGGAGCGCTTGAAATTCGATATCGCCTTTCCCATGCCAGAGCCGATCTCGGGAAGCTTCTTTGCCCCGAAGACAAGCATGACGATAAGAAGGATGACTATCAGGTGGACCGGCTCAAAAAGTCCTGTCAGCATGCGAATACCTCCCGTTGGATGATCCCTGTCTTATAAGTATACACCGGTTTTCTCCTCGTGGAGGAAAAAACCGGCTCGTGGGGATCCCGCTCAGGGAACGAGAATCGCAAGCGAGGTCTCGATGTAGTGGACAAACGGAAGGGGAAAGATCCCGAGAATGACCGTCATGGCTGCCGTAACGAAGAGGGCCATCCCTTCCATGCGGTTGGGGGCAAACTCGACAGTCTCGACAGGATCCTTCATGTACATCGCCATAACGACCCGGATGTAGTAGTAGGCACCGACGGCACTCAAAAGGACGCCGACCACTGCGAGCCAGGTATATCCGGCATGGACGGCGGCCATGAAGATGTAGAACTTCGCCAGAAATCCGCCGAAGGGGGGAATTCCTGCGAGGGAAAACATGAAAATCAGCATCAGGAAGGCTGCCAGCGGATTCTTCTTGTTGAGGCCGACGAAGTCCGAAATCTCTTCCCCTTCGACCCCCTTTCGGCGGAGGATCAGGATGATGCCGAAAGAGCCAAGCGTCATAAAAAGGTATGTGAACATATAGAACATAAGGGCAAAGAGGCTCTCCCGGCTCGGGTTCAGAAGGGCGATAACCGCATACCCGGCGTGGCCGATTGAGGAGTAAGCCAGCATCCTTTTGATATTCGTCTGAACCAGGGCGACGATATTTCCGACAATCATGGAGAGGATGGCCACCATTACGATGAGAAGTGACCAGTGGTCGCGGTTGGAGGAAAAGGCCACCCAGAAGACTCTGAGGAAGACACCAAAGGCGGCGACCTTGCCCACCGAGGCCATGAATCCGGTCACAACGGTCGGGGCCCCCTCGTAGACATCGGGCGTCCACATATGAAAAGGAGCGGCCGAGACCTTGAAGGCAAACCCAACCATCGTCAGGATCATCCCCGCAAAGACCATCGGACGAAGGGCTCCGGGGTTCGAAATGAACTGGGCAAGCCCGCTCAGCGTCTCCGTCCCGGAGGCTCCGTAGAGAAGAGAAACCCCGTAAAGAAAGATCGCGGCGGCAAAGGCCCCGAGGAGAAAGTACTTGAATGAGGCTTCCACCGAACGAAGCGAGTTCCTCTTGAGCCCCACAAGAACATAGAAGCACAGGGACATGAGCTCGATTCCCAGAAAGAGGGTAATGAGATCACCGGCCGAGACCATGATCATCATGCCGACTGCGGCGAAAAGAAGGAAGCCGTAGTACTCCCCGACATGGATCTCCTCCTTCTCGAGGTAGGGAAGCGAGAAGAGGATGGTGAGGATCGTCCCCAGATAGATCACCATCTTAAAGAAGTTCGAGAAGGGGTCGACGATATAAAGTCCCTGATAGAGGGGAAGACCTTTTCCGTTGAGCCCTAGGGTGGCGATCATCGCAAAAACCAGCGCGAAGATGGCAAAGATGCCGAGAAGTGAACGTTTTTTCGCTGGAACAAAGGGTTCCATGAGAAAAAGGAGACTTCCCAGAACAGTCAGGTAGATCTCTGGCATCGTTCCCATGATGTTGACCGGGGAGAAATTCATCAAAAAAACTCCTTCAGACGGTTGAAGATCCCCAACAAAAAGACATCAGTATCGATTAGTGCAGCGACGCCAGCGGGACGGGCTGCATCTGCCCTACGAGGTGCGCCACGCTCTGGTGAAAGAGAGAGAGAACAGGGTTCGGGAGGAGACCGATGACGATCACCATGACGACCAGGGGAAGAAGGGAGCCCCATTCGTAAGCGTGTAAGTCCGGCATGGCGTAATTCTTCGGTGTGTAGACACCCCATACGACCCGGGAGAGCATATAGAGAAGATACATGGCCGACAGAATCACTCCCGTCGTGGCCAATGAGGAAACCACGGCATGAGTCTTGAACGAGCCGATCAGGACAAGAAACTCCCCGACGAATGAGTTCGTTCCTGGAAGTGCCAGGGATGAAAGGGCGAAGATGACAAGAAGGGTCGAGTAGACCGGCATCTGCTTCGCAAGTCCCCCGTATTCGGAGAGGAGGCGCGAATGAGAGCGGTCGTAGAGAACGCCAATGCAAAGAAAGAGCGCTCCAGTGGTGATTCCGTGGTTGAGCATCTGCATGAGGGCGCCTTCGATCCCCTGAACATTCGCCACGAAGATACCCAGCGTCACAACGCCCATATGGCTGACGGAGGAGTAGGCAATAAGCTTCTTCATGTCCTCTTGGGCAAGCGCCATGAAGGCGCCCCAGATGATGGCGATAACCGAAAGGGTCAGCATGAAGGGCGTAAAGAAATGTGAGGCATCGGGAAACATCGGGAGAGAGAATCGGAGGAACCCGTAGGCTCCCATCTTGAGCATGATGGAGGCAAGGATGACCGAACCGGCTGTCGGGGCCTCCACGTGGGCATCAGGCAACCATGTATGGAATGGAAACATCGGGATCTTGACCGCAAAGGCGACGAACATCGCAAGGAAGGCCAGAATCTGGAAGGTCATCGGGTAGTGTTGGCCAGAAAGACGCGTGATGTCAAAGGTATGGCCACCGACGAAGTAAAGGGCGATGATCGAGACGAGAAGAAGCAGGGAACCCGCAAGAGTATAGAGAAAAAACTTGATGGCGGCATAGATGCGGTTCGGACCTCCCCATACTCCGATGATCAGGTACATGGGAATGAGCATTGCCTCCCAGAAAACGTAGAAAAGAACGAAGTCGGTAGCACAGAAGACACCGATCATCGCCCCTTCCAGAACCAGAATGTTGATCATGAAAAGGGGAAGGTTTTTCGAGATTCCGACCCAGGAGGTGAGGATCGTCATCGGCATGAGAAAGGTGGTCATGACGATCAGCACAAGGCTGATCCCGTCAATTCCCAATGCGTAGTGGATGTTCCCGAAGGGGATCCACAGATGGTTTTCGACAAACTGCATCTGGTAGAGGTGAGGATTGTTTCCAATCAGCAGGGAGAGCGAGAGGAGAAACTCGATGACAGTGATCCCCAGCGCTATCCACTTGACGACTCCGTCCGTTCCGGTCCGTTTGTAGAAGGGCAGGAGGAGAAGGGAGGCGACAACCGGAAAGAAGATCAAAAATGTCAGAATCGGTACGGACAAAAAAGTCATCAGGCATCATCCTCTTCGATATTGGTCCCCGGAGCGGGCAAATGCCTCCCCGGAAAAAGAATCCCACCCTCATTCCCCCAGACGGGTTCAGAGGATTCGGATCCTACAATCTGTTGAACACGAGATAGAAGGCGAGAAGTCCGAAGGCGCCGATCCCCATGACCATGGCATAGTTCTGGATCTGGCCGGACTGCAGCTTGCGCATAACTACACCGCTTCCGCGGAAGAAGCTTCCGACACCATTGACAATGCCGTCGATGACCCCCTTGTCGAGTTCCTGCCAGAAGAGGCGACCGATAATGAAGGAGGGGCGTACAAAAACAGCATCGTAAAGCTCATCAAAATACCACTTATGAAGAGAGATCCTATAGAAGAAGGAGAGATTCTTCGCGAGAGCCCCGGGGATAGCGGACTCTTTACCGTAGAGAACCCATGCACCAATGATACCCAAGACTCCGACTGCGACAGAAATCCCCTTGAGGGCATTTTCGGAAAGGCCACCCGCACCTTCGTGGACCTGAGGGAGGGGCAACTCCTGAGCCAGATAATTCAGAATCCCGTAGTGTTCCCCAGCCCAGCCGGCAAAGATCGCGCCAATTGCAAGAACGATGAGGGGGATCGTCATGGTCAGAGGGCTCTCGTGAGGGTGGACGGCATGGCCGTGGGCCTCGGAGTGAAAGCGCTCCTTCCCGCCGAAGACAAGGAAGAGCAGTCTGAATGTGTAGAAAGCGGTCAGTGCCGCCGTCAGAACCCCGATAAGCCAGAGCATCTGCCCCAGGGGACCCTGCTGGTAAGCGGTGACCAGGATCAGGTCTTTACTGTAGTATCCGGCAAAAGGAGGAATCCCGGAAAGGGCCAGTGAACCGATCAGCATCGTTGCAAAGGTAAGACCGATGTATTTTCGGAGACCTCCCATCCTGAAAACATCCTGCTCCCCTGAGAGGGAGTGGATCACCGATCCCGCGCCGAGAAAGAGGAGGGCCTTGAAGGCACCATGCGTCAGGAGGTGAAAAATGCCTGCCCCATAACCGCCGAGGCCGCAAACCATGACCATGTAGCCAAGCTGGCTCATCGTCGAATAGGCCACGATCTTCTTGATGTCGGGCTGAGTCAGTGCAATGGTCGCCGCAACGATGGCGGTGATTGCACCGGTCCAGGCCACCACATGAAGGGCAAATGGAGCCGCATTGTAGAGAGGGTTCATCCGGGCAATCATGAAAACGCCTGCCGTCACCATCGTCGCGGCATGGATCAGTGCGGAGATGGGTGTTGGACCTTCCATGGCATCAGGAAGCCAGGGGTGAAGGGGAATCTGGGCAGACTTGCCGACGGCACCAAGAAAGAGAAGAAGTGCGATCACATCGAGAACCGGAACATGCCAGTTTCCGCCGAAGGCCGCCGAAATATTCACCGTCTCGTGAAGGTGTGAGGCCATAGCAGGAAAGATTTCCGCGAAGCGAACAGAGCCGAAGGTATCGTAGATAAGGAAAATCCCAAGAAGAAAACCGAAATCCCCCACGCGGTTCATGATGAAGGCCTTGTTGGCTGCCAACCAGGAAGGCCTTCTTTCGTACCAGTGAACAATAAGAAGATAGGAGCAAAGGCCCACGGCCTCCCAGAAGATGAACATCTCGACGAGATTGTCGGAAAGAACCAGCATGATCATCGAGAAGGTAAAAAGGGAGATGTAGGCAAAGAAACGATCGTAGCCGGAGTCTCCGTGCATATAGCCGATGGTATAGAGATGGACAAGCATGGCCACCGTGGTCACCATAAAGAGCATGATGGCCGCCAAATGGTCGTACTGGAGGGAGATCCCGACATCAAGGTTTCCCGATCGGATCCAGTCGTAGACCAAGGTCAGGCTTGGCGGGGCGGTAAAGCTCTTGAAGAACTCCATTGTCGCAATGGCCCAGGAAATCGTGACAAGCGGAAGGGCGATGAGGTGCCCTTTTCCCTTGAAAAAGGGCCAGAAGATTCCCACGATCAGGAATCCGAGCAACGGCAGAAGCGGAATAAGAAGAATCGGCATCATTTACGGGAACTCCCTCGGCAGATCAAAGCTTCAGCAGGTTGTAGTCATCCATGTTGACCGACTCCTTCAACCGGAAGAGGGAGATAATGATCCCCAGTCCGATTGCGACCTCGGCCGCTGCCACGGTAATCACAAAAAAGACGAAGATCTGCCCGTCGATCAGGTGAAGGTAGTCGCTAAAGGCGACAAAGTTGATGTTGACGGCATTCAGCATGATCTCTATACAGAGAAGGACCACCACGATATTGCGGCGGATAAGAACACCGACCAGACCCGTCACAAACATCATTGCTGACAGAGCCACATACCACGACAACGGAACCATCGACACTCCCTGATAATCTTGCGATTAGTCGACTCTGACGAGAAAAAAGCGCGGTCCGACTATTCCGGACGGAACCGCCCCCGGCCCCGGGCCATGACGATTGCCCCCACGAGAGCGATCAGAAGGATGACGGAAGCCACTTCGAACGGAAAGAGATACTGTGTATAAAGAACCATACCGATCGTTTCGCTATTGCCAAGCGTGGGAACAGAGGGATGCGGGATCGCCGGAAGCTTCGGATAGAAATGGGTCTTGACGAGAAGGTATCCCAGTTCGCCGATAGCCAGAAGCGAAAGAAGAATCGCCCAGGGGGTCTGCTTCTGGAGAGGCGTAGATCCTCCCCCCTGGAGATTCAGAAGCATGACAACAAAGAGATAGAGGACAAGGATCGCACCGGCGTAGACGAGAAGCTGGACCCCGGCGAGAAAGGGAGCGTCGAGCACGATGAAAAGGCCCGCCACATGAATGAACATTCCCAGGAGAGCCATGGCGGAGTAAATGGCCACGCGGGATGCAACGACAAGGATGGCACAAACAAGTGCCATCCCGCCGAAGTAGAAAAAAGGCAGTTGCTGAATCAAGCCGCTATCCTCCCAGTGAGATGGGGGGGAAATGGTAATACCCCTCGTCCTTGCCAGAATTTTCCGCTTCCCACATGTTCCGAACCTTGAGGTAGGCGTCGGAATCAGCACCCGCGCGATCTCCCAGCGCGAGCATCTGTTCCTTCGAGTAGATGAGCCCGTTGCGCGTGAAGGAGGAATGGGCAAACTCCTTTGTCATGGAGAGCGCGTTAACAGGGCAGGCCACGACGCAAAATCCGCAGAAGATGCAGCGCGTGAAATCAAGCGTGTATTCGCGCGCATAGCGTCTATCCGGAATCTCCGGATGAATGTCGCTCACGACCCGGATCGCTTTGGCCGGGCAGATTGCCTCGCAAAGATCGCATCCTACGCACCGTTCCACCCCATTCTCGTATCGGCGATGGGCGATGAAACCCCGATAACCGTCCGCAAGAACAAGTTTTTCCCGCGGGTATTGAGATGTCACCTTTTTCATGAACATGTGCCGGAGAGTGAGCTTCAGCCCCTGTCCGATCTCCGTAAAGAATATGGTGTTCAGAAATTTTTTCAACATCTTTGACTCCTCGGATTGCCTGAGATATCCCGTTATTCCAATCAGTCGTTACCGTCCGGCTAGCGTTCCAGAAAATATGCGGCAATCCCCGTGACGATGATATTCGCAAAGGAGACAGGGAGCATGATCTTCCATCCAAACCGCATAAGCTGATCATAGCGCAGTCGGGGAAGCGTTGCACGGATCCAGAAGAAAAAGAAGAGGAAAAAGTAAACCTTCAGGAGAAACCAGATGACGCCGGGAATAAAGCTCAAGGCCGGTATCGGGGGGTTCCATCCTCCAAGAAAAAGAATGGTGGCGATCGATGAGACGATAATCATGTTGGCATATTCTGCCAGATAATACAGGGAAAACCTCATCCCCGAATACTCGGTAAAGAATCCTGCCACAAGTTCGGACTCGGCCTCGGGAAGATCGAATGGAGTCCGGTTTGTCTCGGCAATGCCCGAGATCACGTAGATCACAAAGGCCACGATCTGGGGGAAGATGTACCAGTGCCAGAAGCCTCCGGACTGTGCATCCTCGATCTTGACGAGAGACATCGAGCCCGAAAGGATCAGGACCCCAATGACGGACATTCCTGCGGTCAGCTCGTAGCTGATGACCTGGGCGGCTGAACGAAGGGCTCCGAGAATGGAATACTTGCTGTTCGAGGCCCATCCGCCGAGGAGAATTCCATAGGCACCAATGGAGGAGAGTGCCAAAATAAGGAGGATCCCCACGTTGATGTCGGCGATGTAGGGGTGAAGGGTAATCCCCATGAGGGAGAAGGAATCATGTCCGAAGGGGATAACCGAAAAGGCCAGGATCGCAGGGACCAGAGAGATGACGGGGGCGATACGAAAGATCACCCGGTTCGCCTCGCTCGGAATGATATCTTCCTTGGAAAGGAGCTTGATGCCGTCCGCCAGAGGTTGAAGAAGCCCCCAGGGACCGACCTCCATCGGACCAAGACGGTCCTGCATGAAACCAAGAACCTTGCGCTCAAGATATGTCAGATACGCAATCATCGTCAGTACTACAAAAAGGACGCCCAGCATGACGACAAGGGCTCCGATGAGGTCGTTGGCCAAACCCTACCCTTTCCTGTTAACTCCCGAAATTCCGGGGGCTTTCAACACACAAAAACCCTTTTTCGGGAAGAATTCTTCCCGTCCGATCGATAAGTTCTCGATGACTCTTGAGAGGGTGCTCCGTCAGGCGATCGGCTCTATCGTTACGTCGATGGCCTGCCCGGACTGAGTACCGGATTGCGCATTAAAACTCAGATGGCGAGGAAAAAGCACCATAAAGCGCGCATCGGCAAAGTGAAGCGGGTAATGAACCTCTCCATCGGCCAGGCCCGCCACGGGGTCGATCGGCAAAGAGATCCGACCGTGGTGTGTCGAGACAAGAACACATGCCCCCTTCTTGAGCTTTCTCTTTCTTGCCCAAGACCGAGGAACCTTCAGGAAACCTTCCCCCTCGATAGCCATGAGGTTTGAGTCGAGCAGGGTCCGCGTTCCGGCATGGTTGATCGACTTCGAAAGGGTGAGAACAAATGAGTTCTCGGGCCTTTCCGATGAGCTTACAGAGGCCGGCGAAACAGTCGCAGGAAGGTCCGCTTTCACAAAGCTCGCTACGCGGGCAAGAACCGATTCTCGCTGGGCCTTGTGCGGCGGCTGTGTGCGGGGAACCGAAAGCAGGATTTCACCGGTCCCCCCCTGGAAGTATGGGGCATTTCGCGTCGAAGGACGAAGATCAGGAAAAATTCTGAAAACTTCAGAGGAAAGGGAAGCAAGATCGTCAAAGGGGAGGGCGCGCCCCATGTGACGGGCAAGGCGGAGCATGATCTCCGACTCGGAAAGGGCCAGGCCCCAAGGGGCCATCGCCGGAGCCAGGGGCTGAACGAAGCCTTCAGCGCTCACCACATGCCCCGTTCGCTCAAAGGGACTCGCCGCGGGAAGAAGGTAATGTGCCATGTCTGCCAGGGGCCCCTGATACATATCGACCACAACGAGGAGTTCTAGCTTCGAAAGCGTCTTTCTGATCTGGGCAGCATCGGGAAGGAAGGTTAGCGGATCTACTCCAAAAGAGACAAGTGCCCGGATCTCGCCGGCCTCAATCCCCGCCAGGATCTCGCGAAGTCCTCCACCGCCAGAGGGGAGTTTTGTCTGCCAGTGGGTCTCCCAGACGGACCGCTGCTCGGCATTTGCTGCATCGAGCAGTCCCGGGAGCCATTCGGCAGTCGCTCCCATCATCAGCACTCCCAGATCATTGCCCGACTCGGGAAGAACAAAGAGTCCGCTCCCTTCGGAGGCAAACATGTTACGTTCGGCCATGAGGCGTATAAGCTGCATGGAAGCCCCAAAACCCTGGTCGGAGCGGTGGAACCTGCGCCCGGTAATAAAGACAGTTCTTTTTGATGCACGAAGGTCAGAGAGCAGACGATCAACGGCCTCGGGCGATGCCCCCAGCCCCTGAAACCGCTGACGGCCCTCAGGAGAGAGCGATGTGGTCCCTGATGAAAGGGCCTCCCTGAGCATCGTCAGAAAACTTTCCTCCGATCCGGGAAGGAGACGGATCACCTCGCGGGCCCGAGTTGAGATGCTGACGTCATGGCCATGAATGAGGTAAAGGGCGGCCTTGTTCTTTCTCACCGCCTTTTTGATGGCAAGGCCGGTGATGTTCGACTCGGCGGCGGGATCGGCTCCGAGTACAACGATCATGTCGGCCGCAATGATATCTTCATGGTCAACAAGCGGACGCAGTGATCCGGTTGCGGAAACGAGGGGAATGGCCATATTCATGAGCCCCTGCCGCGCATCGGAATCAATGAAGTTCGATTTCAGGGTCTGACGCATGAGTCGCTGAAAAAGGAAGGCATCCTCTATCGGCAATTGAGAAGAGATCAGTCCGGCGACCCGGCCCTCGCCAGAAGATGAGATGGAGGCAAGCTGTGCGGCAACCTTCGGCAGAATCTCCTCCCAGTTCCCGGGGACAAGCCGCTGGGCCCGCTTGAAATGGGGCGACTCAAGACGGGACTTGTTCTGGACGGCATTGTATCCGAAGCGACCTACCACGCAGATTGAGCCCTCGTTAGGCCCAAGTCCTTCACGCGCGGAGATTCGCACGATCGCCTCACTCTCGGTGTCAACGATCATCCGGCAACCGGACCCGCAAGAAGTGCAGGTCGTCTCGGTCTTCTCCATCTGCCAGGGGCGGAACTGGTAACGGACAAATCGATCCGTAATAGCTCCCGTCGGACAGACCTCAAGGCAGTCTCCGCAAAACTCGCAGTCAAGCTTCTTTCCGAGAGGGGGACCGATCACTGTATCAAAGCCACGATTAATAAAGCCGATGGCATGAACATCCTGAATTTCATCGCAAACGCGCACGCACTTGCCGCAGAGAATGCACCGGTTCGAGTTGAAGACCAGAACCTCGCTCTTCATATCCTCCAATTCGTCATTCCGGTGGCTTTCGAATCGGGAGTCGGCACCTCCGTAAGAAAATGACATATTCTGAAGAGGACACTCCCCGCCACAGTCGCAGATTGGACAGTCGAGGGGGTGATGGAGCAGAAGAAGCTCGAGGTTTGTCTTCCTGGCCTCATGGACCTTGGGAGACTCTGTCAGGACCTTCATCCCTTCGACAACCTGGGTGATGCACCCCATGACCGTCCGTTTTGAGTCCTCAAGCTCCACCGCGCAGATACGGCATGAGCCGGCCGGATCCATCCGGGGATTGTAGCAGAATGTCGGAATCGGAATACCGGCGGCGGCGGCAGCATGAAGAATCGTCGTCCCGGCCGAAACCTCGACCTCTTTCCCGTTAACTGTCAACTTCACCATGGAGGAGACCTCACCCACTAAATGATCGCCCTGAATTTGCAGGCATCAACACACGCCTTGCAGCGGATACAGGTTTCAAGATTGATATGGGCCACCTCGCCCTTGTCCCAGGTCACAGAGCCTGTCGGACAAACAGGCTCACAGAGGCCGCACGTCGTACAGTCCTCCTCGATGACCACATACTTGATCAGGTTGGCGCAGACCGTTCCCGGACAATGCTTGTCCCGAATATGCGCCTCGAACTCCTCCCGAAAATAGCGGATGGTGGAGAGTACGGGGTTGGGGGCCGCCGCTCCGAGTCCGCAAAGCGAGTTCGATTTCACATACATGGAGAGGCGAATCAGTTCGTCGAGATCCCCTTCCTGACCCTTACCTTCAGTAATCCGGGTCAGGATCTCTAGCATGATCTTCGAACCGACCCGACAGGGTGTGCACTCGCCACAGGACTCATCCTGCGTAAACTTGAGAAAAAATTTCGCCGTATCGACGATACAGGAGGCCTCGTCCATGATGACGATCCCGCCCGAACCCATGATTGCCCCGGCAGCAATGACATTCTCGAAGTCGACGGGAGTGTCGAGACCGGTCACCGGAATACAACCACCGGACGGTCCTCCGAGCTGAGCCGCCTTGAAGGGGATCTTCTTTTCGAGCATCCCGCCGCCAATATCAAAGACGATAGAGCGAAGCGGGGTCCCTGCAGGAACTTCGATCAGTCCGGAGTTCTTGATGGAGCCTGTGAGCGCAAAAGTTTTGGTTCCCTTTGTCTTTTCCGACCCGTAGGAGGCGTACCAGTCTCCGCCACTAAGGATAATATGCCCTACATTGCCAAGCGTCTCGACATTATTGATAACCGTCGGCTTTCCCCAGACCCCTTTCTGGGCCGGGAAGGGCGGCTTTGGCCACGGCATCCCGCGCTCGCCCATGAGAGAAGCCAGAAGTGCGGTTTCTTCGCCGCAGACGTAGGCTCCGGCACCTTCCTTAATGGTGATATCGAAGCTGAAATCCGTCCCAAGAATATTGTCGCCGAGAAAATTTCTCTCTCTGGCATCATCGATCGCCTTCCGGAGACGCTTGATCGCAAGCGGATACTCCGCCCGGCAATAAATATAACCCTTCTTGGCGTTTCCGATAGCATAGGCCGCGGCCAGCATGCCCTCAAGAACGCTGTGGGGATCACCTTCAAGGATCGAACGGTCCATGAAAGCCCCGGGATCGCCCTCGTCGGCATTGCAGACGACGTACTTTTCCTCACCGGGCGACTGTCGGGTGAGCTTCCACTTGAGTCCGGTGTAGAACCCGCCTCCTCCGCGACCGCGAAGACCGGACTTTGTCATCTCGTCAATAACAATCTCCGGCGTCATCTCGGTCAACATCTTCCGAAGGGCCTTGTAGCCGTTGGTGGCGATGTAGTCGTCGATGCTCGAAGGGTCGATCAGTCCACACCGGCTCGAGACGATCTTGACCTGTCCCTTGAAAAATCCGGTCTCTGCCATCAGGGGAAGTCCTTCATAGGCAGTGTGGCCAGCAATGGGAATCTGGCAGACCGCATACTTCTTGGCAAACTCTCCCTTGACAAAGTGCGCATCAAAGATCTGCGGGATGATCAACGCCTTCACGTTCCGGTAAGAAACCCGGTACTTTCCCGGCATAGTGATGTCCACGAGGGGTTCGTTGTGGCACATACCGATACATCCCGTGGGAACGATCCGAGCGTCAATTCCCCGCTTTTCGAGTTCCTTTACAACAAGCTCCTCAATGGAGCGTGCTCCGGCCGCCAGACCACAGGTGGCCATTCCGATATGGATTGTGGGAATGGCCACATCGTGGAAAAGGCCTGCCGCCATTTCCTCAACTGTTTGAGTCGCCATCAGAAACACTCCTCCGACCGGGGGAAGAGAAAATGATCCCGCCGATCCTCGCTATTAGGAAAAAACTGAACTTTCATATCATTCTTGATTCAATAGGCTCTCATTGTTGCGGGGGTGATGATTCGCCCCCCATTCAATCACCGGCCACTCTCCAAAAAGAAAGCAACCGGGGTTTGTCAGGAGGCCGGTGTGGCCTCCGAGACAGGCTCTGCAGAAGACTCGTCCTTGATCTGGCGAAGAATCTCGACCATCTTGTCGCCGGAAAGCTTTCCGTAGGTATTTCCATTGACCATGGCCATTGGTGCCAGTGCGCAGGAGCCGAGGCAGGAGACGGGTTCGAGGGTAAAAAGCATATCCTCGGTATTCTCCCCCTCTTCGACATTGAGATTTTCCTTGATCTTGTCGACAAGAAGTCCCGCCCCTCTTACGTGGCAGGCCGTCCCGACACAAACCTTGAGAATGAACTTTCCCCGGGGTTCACGATAGAACTGGGAGTAGAAGGTCAACACCCCAAACATCTTGCTGTGGGGAATTCCCAGGTCATCTCCTACCCGCTCAAGAATCTCGGCGGGCACATACCCGTATTTTTCCTGAATTGTCTGAAGAATCTGGACAACCGCACCTTCACGGTTACCGAACTCCTCGCAGATATGATCAATCTCTTCATCGGTGATCTGAACTATCGCGGCGCTATCAGAGTGTGCCATCCTGCTATCTCCGAGAAAATTTGCTTCCGGTTAACAAGGTACTCCATCCTGCACCCGGGAAGTAAGAAGACCCTCCCGGCGCCAGCCGGAGCACACGCATGCTGCAGGTCATTCCTGCAGCCTATCCGGGAGATGCGTCCTTAGCGGTCGCACTCACCCATGACGATGTCATAGGTCCCGAAGATGGTAACGATATCGGCGATCATGTAGCCTCTAGACATATGATCAAAGGCCCCCATGCTGATAAACGACGGGGCCCTTATCTTCATGCGGTAAGGTTTCCCAGATCCATCGCTTACGATATAGAACCCCAGCTCTCCCTTGGGGGTCTCCGTCCCGCAGTATGTATCGCCTGGCGGTGTTCGGAAGCCTTCCACGACGAGAAGAAAATGGTGAATGAGGGTCTCCATATTATGCATGACCCTTCCCTTTGGAGGGAAGGAGACCTTGTGGTCTTCCGTCATGAAGGGACCCTCGGGCAACTTGTCGAGACACTGCCGGATCATGGAGGCGCTCTGACGCATTTCCTCGACTCGTATCCAGTAGCGATCGTAAATGTCGCCATTTTGGCCTACCGGGACGTCCCATTCGATCTGGTCGTAGGCGGCATAGGGTTCGTACTTGCGGAGATCGTAGTCGACGCCAGAACCCCGGAGTGTTGGGCCCGAAAGGCCAAAGTTGACAGCATCCTCCCCGGTAATGACCGCGATGTGCTTGGTCCGGGCAAGCCAGATCCGGTTCGTCTCCAGAAGGGTATTGTACTCCTTGATATGAGGCTCGAAGGTGTCAACAAAGTGATAGAGGGCATCGATGACTTCGCGGGTGAGATCGCTTTCCACCCCTCCCACGCGATAGTAGTTTGTCGTCAGGCGCGCCCCGCAAATCTTCTCAAAAAGGTCGAGAAGGACCTCCCGCTCGCGGAAGGTATAGAAGAAGACGCTCATGGCTCCAATGTCGAGTGCCTGGGTCCCGAGCCAGAAGAGGTGGTTCACGATTCGCTGCATCTCCGCGACAATAGTCCGGATATACTCGGCCCTCTCGGGGACCTTAAGCTGAAGCAGCTTCTCAACCGCCCTGACAAAGGCATAGTTGTTTGCCATGGCAGAGACATAGTCAAGTCGGTCGGTCAGCGGAATAATCTGGTTGTAGGTCCTGTACTCCGCGATCTTTTCCGTTCCCCGATGAAGATATCCGAGGTCTGGAACGGCCTTCTTGATACGCTCTCCGTCAAGATCGAGCAGGACGCGCAACACTCCATGGGTACTGGGATGCTGTGGGCCCATGTTGAGGAGAAACTGCTCCGTTTTGATCGAAGAATCAAGTCCGTTCAAAACCGCCTGCCGAAGGGTCGATAGCGTTATTTCGCGGCGAACGGTCGCAGTTCCGGAAGCCTCGGCTTCGATCTTTTCCTTTTCGAGTGACTCCAAGAGAAACCCCTTTCCCTGCCTATCCACAGACGATCACAGAAGCCATGTTCCGACGGGCCAAACTTTCCGGCCGGGTCCCGATCTATTCACCCTCGGCCCTAATGGGCCTCTTTGGGAAGGGGAGGAAGATTCTCATGATATTTCGGGACGAAGGAAAACTCATCTCGCCACCCCTTGCCAACAAGAGGAAAGTCCTTCCGAAGGGGGTATCCCTCGTCATAGTCATCGGGCATCAAAATCCGCCGCAGGTCCGGATGTCCCCGGAACTGGATCCCCATCATGTCATAAACCTCCCGCTCCATGAACTCGGCACCTTTCCATATGGAGACAATTGAGTCTACCACGGGATGGCTTTCCGGGATCCGGATCTTCACCATGATACGGTGACGGCGGGAAAGCGAGTAAAAAATATAGACCACCTCGAATCGGTCAGTGTCCATGGGGTAATCAACCGAGGTCACGTCGACAATATAGTCGTAGCGAAACTCCGGATCATCATGAAGGGCCTGAAAGACCTCCAGCGCCCCATTCTCGCGAAGGTAGACGGTCAGGTCGCCGAGCGCTTCTCTAGACCCTGTAACGACCTCCGGGAATCTCCTGTGAAGGGATTCGGCTACGGGATGCATCCTTAGTTGTCTCCTCGCACTAGTTCCGGAAAACCGGCTTATCCTGCATGATCTTCTCCTGGAGCTTGATCAGGCCATCGAGAAGAGCTTCGGGCCTGGGGGGGCATCCGGGAACATAGACGTCGACGGGGATCAGACGGTCCACCCCTTGAACAACGCTGTAGCTGTCATAAATATTACCACTCGTGGCACAGGAGCCCATTGCAATGACATACCGGGGCTCTGGCATCTGATCATAGATCTTCCTGACCACAGGCGCCATTTTTCGGGTCAGGGTCCCAGCAACGATCATCAGATCCGACTGGCGGGGAGAGGCACGAAAAACACCGGCTCCAAAGCGGTCAATATCGAAACGCGAGGCCACGGCACCCATCATCTCAATCGCGCAACAGGCCAAACCAAAGGTCATCGGCCAGAGGGCAGATTTCCGGGACCAGTTCACGATGTCATTAACGGCATCCTGCAACTTCATGGTCACGACGGAGAGCTCGCCATCCTTGTGGTGGACTACTCCCATTCAAGAGCCTCCTTCTTCCATGCGTAGACATATCCAACGATCAGGATCACAAGAAATATCAGCATTTCGACGAGACCGAAGAGTCCGAGACGCCTGAAATCAACGGCCCAGGGATAAAGAAAGACCACCTCCACATCGAAAACAAGGAAGAGCATGGCCACAACATAGTACCTGATCGATATACGTTCGCGCGCATCGTTGATGGGCGGAACGCCACACTCGTAGGGAGCATCCTTGTCGCGGTAGGGATTGTGAGGACGGATCAGGCGACCGACAAGAAGGGAGACAGCCCCGAACCCGATCGCAATTAAAAGAAAGATCAGGATCGGAATATAGTGATCGGGATGGGAAAGAGAAAACATGGGCACCCTCCGGCTCCGGAAAACCGAAGCCTTGACATGTATGGATCTCTCTTAGTTCTTCAGTTCAATTTGTCTTATCATTCTATTTTTGGACCAAGACTTTGTCAACTAAAAATCCGCTCCAATGCGCCCCACGAAGCCTCATTTCTCCGGGTGCCTCGAATTGTCAGGAATGGGACATCTAGGCAGCACCATGGCATTTCTTGTACTTTTTTCCACTTCCGCAAGGACAAGGGTCATTCCGACCAATTTTTCCTTCCCTGCCCCCCGAAGAATCAGGTCCAGCGCTTAGCGCAACCGGAGTCTGCTCCCACGGAGCGGGAAAAAATCCTGACGCCATGACCGGATCTCCAGACTCATCCGGGTAGGAGTAGTCGAGGCTGTCGAAGTTTGGAGCCTCGTCCGGGTTTTCGACGGAGACTTCCCGAACGGAGCCGGTGACTTGAACAACATTCTCCTCCACCTCTTCCATAAACCGCTCGAAAAGATCGAACCCCTCTCGCTTGTACTCGACTAGCGGATCCTTCTGACCATAACCACGGAGCCCGATGCCCTCCTTCAGGCGGTCCATGGTCAGGAGATGCTCCCTCCAGCCGTTGTCGAGCGACTGAAGCGAGACATACCTGACGATCGACAAAAAGACCTCCGTCCCAAAAAGAGACTCGCGTTCGAGAAGATGCGCCTCGAATCGTGTGAGGATGTGTGCGACAAGAGCCTCTATTCCCATATCCTGTAGCTCTTCAACCGAAAGGGAAAGGCCGGTCCTCTCCCCGGTTTTTGCTACGAGCGCCGGGAGGTCGAAGCTTTCCGGGTAGGCATCCTCCGGAATGATCGAAAGAACAAGACGTTCGAGAACTCGGCTTCCCCAGGTCGAAACAAGTTCGGAGAGTGCCTCTCCCTTGAGGACCCGTCGTCTGAGCTCATAGAAGACAAGACGCTGCTGGTTCATCACGTCGTCATACTCCAGAAGCTGCTTGCGAATGTCAAAATGGTAGGTCTCGACCTTCTTCTGGGCATTCTGGATTGCCTTCGAGACAAAGGTATGCTCGATGGGGACCCCCTCCTCCATCCCCATCCGCTCCATAAGTCCCTTGATCTTCTCCGCTCCAAAGATCCGCATCAGGTCGTCCTCAAGGGAGAGGTAGAACCGTGAGGATCCCGGATCCCCCTGACGCCCGGCTCGACCCCGAAGCTGATTGTCGATCCGGCGACTTTCGTGGCGTTCCGTCCCGATGATGTGCAGTCCCCCAACGGAGATGACAGCCTCCCTCTCCTTCCGGGCAGTCTCATCAAAGGAGGCCAGAAGGACCTCCTTCTCTTCGGGTGCGGGCTCTTCCTTCTGGCTCCGGAGCGCTGCATTGAAAAGATATTCCGGGTTACCACCAAGAAGAATGTCCGTTCCCCGGCCAGCCATGTTCGTCGCGATCGTAACCTTCCCGAGACGTCCGGCCTGGGCCACGATCTCGGCCTCTTTTTCGTGAAATTTCGCATTCAGGACTTCGTGGGGAATCTGTTTTTCCGACAGGAGACGGGAGATGTACTCGGACTTCTCGATCGAGACCGTCCCCACGAGAACCGGCTGACCCACCTTGTGGCGATCGACGATGTCCAAAACAACTGCGTCGTACTTTTCCTTCTGGGTCCGGTAGACCTGGTCGGGAAGGTCCTCGCGGATCATCTTCCGGTGGGGCGGAACCACGATAACATCGAGCCCATAGATGCGGTGAAATTCCGTTGCCTCGGTGTCGGCCGTTCCTGTCATTCCCGAGAGCTTCCGGTACATGCGAAAATAGTTCTGAAAAGTGACGGTCGCCAACGTCTGATTTTCCATCTGGACCTTTACTTTTTCCTTGGCCTCGACCGCCTGGTGAAGCCCCTCCCCCCATCGCCGGCCGGTCATGAGACGGCCAGTGAATTCGTCGACGATGATCACCTCACCGTTCTTGACCACATAGTCCACGTCACGCCGATAAAGGTGGTGCGCCTTGATCGCCTGCATGAGATGGTGAACATAGGAGATATTCTTCAGGTCGTAAAGGTTCCCCACATCGAGGAGGGACTCGACCACATCCGAGCCTTCCTCCGTCATCGAAACCGTCTTGTGCTTGAGGTCGACGGTAAAGTGCTGAACCGGGATCAGACTGGGAACAACTTTGTCGATACGCTCATAGAGATCGGTGGACTCTTCCGAGGGGCCGGAGATGATAAGAGGGGTCCTCGACTCGTCGATCAGAATGCTGTCAACTTCGTCGACGATGGCATAGTTCAGCGGACGCTGGGCAAACTGGTCAAGCTCGTACTTCATGTTGTCCCGGAGATAGTCGAAGCCGAACTCATTATTGGTCCCGTACGTGATGTCGCAAACATAGGCCTCCTTGCGGAGGTCATCCGGCATGTCGTGCTGAATGAGTCCGACAGACAGACCGAGAAAGCGATAGAGTCTCCCCATCCACTCAGAGTCCCGGCGGGCAAGATAATCGTTGACGGTCACGACGTGAACGCCCTTGCCCTCGAGCGCGTTCAGGTAGACAGGAAGAGTTCCTACCAGAGTTTTCCCTTCGCCGGTCTTCATCTCGGCGATTCGCCCCTCGTGTAGAAAGGCCCCACCCATAATCTGTACGTCAAAGTGCCGCATTCCGAGGACCCGCCGCCCGGCCTCGCGGACAACGGCAAAGGCTTCGGGCAGAATCTGGTCGAGCGTCTCCCCGGCAGCAAGACGTTCCCGGAAGGAGACCGTCTTCATGGAGAGCTCTCCGTCAGAGAGTGGCTCCACGGAAGACTCAAGGGCATTGACACGATCGACGATCCGGGAAACTTTCCGGATTTCTTTCTCGTTCTGGCTGGAGAAAAGAGAACGGACGAGCGACTTGAACATGCGAAAGACTCCTCTCGAAAGAGAACTTCAGAAAAATGAACGATCAATTAAAGGAACAATACCAAGCGACTCAGGGAACCGGAGGGGCGAGGGATTCGGAGAGGGAGGATGCGGGATCCACCGGATGGCCAAACTCCCTGACCTCGTAATGAAGATGGGGAGCCGTGGTCAGACCGGTCAGGCCGATCGTACCGATTGCCGACCGTCTTCCGACCTCCTGTCCCGGAACAACGTCGATCGAGTCGAGATGGGCAAAGAGTGACGACTGGCCGAGCCCGTGATAGACAATGACATAGTTTCCGTAGTCGGGCGTCCGATCGGTGAGAACAACGACGCCAGGAGCATCCGGGAAGACCGTCGCTCCCTCCTCCTTCGCAATATCGAGGCCCGGGTGAAACTCTTCTCCACCGCCCACAGGTCCGGCCCTGTGACCAAAAGCCGACACGATCCACCCCTTCACCGGAAGCGCATATCGCAACCCACCCCCCTCGCCCCCGAAAGGGAGAAGGTTTTCAGGACGAGCCAGCCCCGGAGACAATGCGTTCTTCTCTCCAACGGGCGGAACGGAGGAGGGCGCTGGCAAGACCGCCCCGGTGGAGGGAGGGTGGACATCGGGCGCCCCCTTGGCAACCATATTCATGATCTGAGCATCGAGGTTGTTGACCTCGGAAAGCTGTGCCTCAATAGAGTCGAGCTTCTTCCTGTAGCGGTCGAGATGCTCCTGCTGGACCCGGGTCTCCTCCTGGATCGTTTTAAGTGCCATGAACTTCTTCGTTTCATACGTATAAAAAAGCACCAGAAGAACAATCCCGGAAAAAAGCAGGGCAAGCCCCAGGAAAAAAAGATAGATAGCCCACCGGGGAAAGGTCCACTGGCGAGACTTTTCAGTGATCCCGGGAAGAACGGTGATCGTCACCGTTTTCTTAAGACGGGACATTCCGTCCCCCTTCCCCTTCCGAGATCTGACCGTTCCCGCAGGACTCCCGGACCCAGGCAGCGTAAGCATGGCTGGCATGGTCTGCCGCTATAAACAATATCTCCGGAACGTTATAGGGGTGCACCCGGAGAATCTCTTTTTCAAGGACAGACCGGTTCTCGGGAATCGACTTCAAAAGGAGTGTCACCTCCCCCTCCCGCTGGAGAGATCCATCCCAGAAAAAGAGCGAGGTCCCTTGGGGAAGGATGTGTCCACAGGCGATAAGGTGTATTGAGACAAGATGATTCACGAGCCCTTCTGCCGCCTCGGAGTCGGGATGGGTCACGATAACAAGATCGACTGTCACTGGATCACCTCGGAAAAGAACTTCACGGTTCGTGCCATTCCCTCTGAAAAGGAGACCTCATTTGCCCAGTCCGTCTCCTCTGCGAGTCGACCATGTCCCAGAATCCGACTCTCGATGTCGGGAAAGGTCTTCGAATGGTAGTTGACAGGGTAGGAGTTCCCCAGGATTTTCCCGATCTCCAGAAAGATTTCCCGATCGCTGACAGGAACGCCGGATCCCACATGAAAAATCCCCGAAGCGTCCCGGCTTATGATATGAAGGAGAGCCTCTACCGCATCGTCAATATACAAATAGTCCCTGACCCGGGCCCCGTTTCCCGGAATCGAGGGCGGATTGACCGAGCTGCGAAGGATCGTCTGACGGATCGCCGAGCCAATCAGCCCTCCTTCGCCAAAGACCGTCTGTCCCGGACCATAGACTGGGGCGAGGCGGACAATTGTCTGTCGCACACTCTCGTGCGCAGACAGGGAGGAAACGGCAAACTCCGACAGGGCATGGGAGATTCCGTACGGAGAGATCGGAGCGATCGGGGCCTCCTCTGAAAGGGGCGTCAACGCATCTCCCGCCCCTCCCAGCACCTCCCCGGAAGAGACAAGGATGATCCATGGAACCGAGACCGTCCGACAGGCCTCGAGAACGCCCAATATCGCCCCGGCCGTCCGCTGGTTATCCCATGCCGGCCGCTCCCAGGAGAGCCGGATGTCGGGTTGCCCGGCCAGATGGATATAAAGAGCCGGAAGTGCGCGCTCTATCGTCCGCACCACAAACTTTGGATCGTCAAGAGAGCCCTTGGCAAATGTCACCGCCGCATCGCGGGAGGAGCGGTAGCCCGTCGACATATCGTCGAGCGCGGTCACGTTGTGGCCCATACGGGAGAGCGCCCGGGCCAGTGGAGCTCCGATGAAGCCCGCCCCCCCGCCAATAACAATGTTCACAGACCACCCTTCCAGCGAGCGTAACAGAAGTATTCCTGGTTCCCTTTTTTCCCTCTGACAAGTGAAGGCATGACACCCCGAATCTCTCCGCCAAGTCTGACAACCTCGGCCGCAACCTCTCTTACGACGCGGCGCTTCACACTCTCGGAGGTCACAATCCCCCCCCGTCCGACCTCCTCCGGGAGAGCCTCGAACTGGGGTTTCACCAGGGCCAAAAACCATCCTCCCAACCGGAGCAGAAGCCGAACCTGGGGAAGGACCTGGCGAAGCGAGATAAAGGAAAGGTCGGCCACCACACCATCGACTCCGCTCGTCGGAATCCAGGATCCGGGATGGCGGACATTGACGGACTCGAGAAGCCTCACCCTCGGGTCGGCCCGGAGGCCGGAGTCGAGAAGCCCCTTTCCCACGTCGACCGCAAGCACGGAAGAAGCCCCCGCCTGAAGGAGGCAATCGGTAAATCCTCCCGTCGAGGCACCCAGATCGGCCATGCTGGCGCCGGAAACCGGGGGCGAAAAGAAGGCGATCGCCCCGGCAAGCTTTCCCCCTCCGCGCCCGACGAAGCGGGGAGCCCCGAATGTGTCATCCCTTGTAATCCGGTCGAACTCCGTCCGAACAGAGGGATCGGTCCTGGGAAGCCCGTTGACCCGGATTACGCCCTGGGCAATAAGCTCCCTCGCTTCCTCGCGGGAGCGGGCCCATCCTTTCCTGAAAACCAGGGCATCAAGGGGCTCTTTTTTCGAGGACACGGGCCCTGTCAGCAGACGGGAGTCTGAAGACTCTTCCGCGCAAGCTCCGCCAGTTTGGGCGCAGTAAGGCCGACTGACTCCCGGAGGATGGCTGGCGCCCCGTGCTCCACATAATGATCCGGGATCCCGACCATACGGACGCGAACCCGCGACAGGAGATCCGAAGCGGAGAGCCACTCGAGAACAGCCGAACCGAAACCGCCCATGACAGAGCCCTCCTCCACCGTGACAAGGAGAGATGTCTGACGTGAGAGCTCCGAAAGAAGCTCGGTGTCGAGCGGCTTGGCAAAGCGCATGTTCACGACGCCCGCATCGATGCCATCCTCCACGAGTATCCGGGAGGCCTCCATCGCCACGGAGACCATCGAGCCGTAGGCCAGGAAAATCATGTCGTGGCCGTCTCGAAGCATCTCGGCCTTTCCCACCGGAAGGGCCGAGAATCCCGGGTCAATCGGAACCCCCAGCGCCTCTCCCCGGGGGTAGCGAACCGCAACAGGACCCGGAAGATGAAGGGCGGTCCAGAGCATCTTCCGAAGCTCGTTCTCGTCCTTGGGAGCCATGAGTGTCATATTGGGAATATGGCGAAGATAGGAGATGTCGAAAACACCGTGATGAGTCGGTCCGTCCTCTCCGACGAGCCCTCCCCGATCGAGGGCGAAAAGAACCGGAAGGTTTTGAAGACAGATATCGTGAACCACCTGGTCATAGGCCCGCTGAAGGAAGGTCGAGTAGATGGCCACCACGGGTCGAAGCCCCTGGGCGGCCATGCCGCCGGCCAGCGTCACCGCATGCTGTTCGGCAATCCCTACGTCCACAAAGCGCTCCGGAAACAGCTTCGAAAAATCCGAAAGCCCCGTTCCTTCAGGCATCGCCGCTGTGATCGCAAAGAGTTCGGGCATCTCCCTGGCCATCTCGATCAGGGACTGACCGAAGACCTTGGTGTAGGTCGGGAGCCCCCCGCTTTTCTTCCGAAAAGCCCCGGTCTCCGGATCAAAAGGGCCGACCCCGTGAAAGGCGATCGGGCTCTTTTCTGCAGGAGCATAGCCCTTCCCCTTGACCGTGCGGACATGGAGAAGTACCGGGCCCGGCCGCTCCTTGACTGCCGCAAGCGTCTCGATGAGAAATGGCAGGTCGTGACCGTCGATGGGTCCCACATAGGAGAGGCCAATCTCCTCGAACCACTGGCCGGGAGGGGAAATCATTCCCACGACCTGACCATGGGCAACCCGGGCAAACCTGGCCATCTGGTCCCCGATCACGGGAATGTCGCGCAGGAGGGCCCCTGTCTTTCTCTTCATTTCATCGATGACGGGGTCGGCTGAGATCCTGGCGAGGTAGGAGGAAAGGGCTCCTACATTTTCGGAGATCGAGAGATTGTTGTCGTTCAGGATCACCAGAAGCTTCTTCTTCCGGGCACCCGCCTGGTTCAGCGCCTCCATGGCCATGCCCGCAGTCAGGGAGCCGTCTCCGATCACGGCGATCACATGGTAGGAGTCCCCCAGAACATCACGCGCCTCGGCCATTCCAAGTGCGGCGGAGACAGAGGTTCCCGCATGTCCCGCCGAGAAAGCATCGTGGGGACTCTCTTCCCGTTTTGGGAAACCGCAGAGGCCATTCCACTGGCGGATCGTCGGGAGAGCGGCGAGGCGGCCCGTCAGCATCTTGTGGGGATAGGCCTGATGCCCCACATCCCAGACAATCCTGTCCCGGGAGGTGTCGAAGATCCGGTGGAGCGCCAGGGTCAGTTCGACCACGCCAAGCCCCCCGCCGAAGTGACCTCCGATCCCGGACAAGACCCGAATCATCTCCTCGCGAATCTCCTGGGCCAGGACCGGAAGATCTCCCATGGGCAGGGACTTCACGTCGTCAGGGCCTGAAATCTTCTCCAAAAGGGCTCCCATCAGTTCCTTCTTTCTATGATATAGGAGGCAATAAGTGCCAAGGCTTCTCCCTTCTGCCCCAGGAGCACCACAGCCTCATGCGCCTCTTTGCGTTTTTCCTCTGCAAGTCTTCGGGACCCGTCGATACCGACAAGGCCCGGATAGGTATTCTTGTTCTTTCCAGCGTCCTTTTGTGCAGCCTTTCCAAGTTCCTCGACCGTTCCCAGCACGTCGAGAAGGTCGTCTGCGATCTGGAAGGCAATACCGATCGCCTCTCCATAACGGGTCAGCGCCTCCATCTGGTCCGGAGCGGCACCGGACAGAAGCCCCCCGATCCGGACAGAGGCCCTGAGGAGGGCCCCCGTCTTGTGACGATGAAGATTCTCGAGCTCGGGAAGTGTCAGCGACTTTCCCTCTGAGACGATGTCGAGAAACTGCCCTCCCACCATCCCGCAAAGACCTGATGCCATGGAGAGCTCATAGACCACCTCCATCCTCCGGGAACCGGAGGCCACTTTATCATACACAGGATCCGAGAGCAGGGTAAACGCATGTGTCAGAAGGGCGTCGCCGGCCAAGATTGCCGGGGCTTCTCCGTAAACCACATGGTTTGTCGGCCGGCCTCGCCGCAGGTCGTCGTTGTCCATGGCCGGAAGGTCATCGTGGACCAGCGAGTAGGTATGTATCAACTCGAGCGGAAGGACCAGGGGAACAAGATTTTCGGCATCCCCACCAAGCGCCTCTATCGCCGCCAGCGCAAGGACCGGGCGAATTCTTTTCCCCCCGGCCAGAAGGCTGTAGCGGATCCCCTCCGCCAGACGAGAATACTCCCGGGAGAGTTCTTTTTCGAAGAGCAATTCGAGCGCCCTGTCCACGCGCTTTTTCTGATGATCGAGATAGGCACTTATATCCAAAGAAGCTTTCCTTTCGGTTTTTGGCGGATTCCGCCTCAAGAAACCTTACCCTTAAATTCTGTCAGGAATCCTTGCGAAAGGGAGCCTCGATGGCGGCCCCTTCCGGGCTGTCCCTGGGGGATGAGAGAAGGATCGAGACCTTTCTTTCGGCCTCCTCGAGAATCTTCTGGCATTGGGCCGAGAGTGCCACTCCCTCTTCAAAGAGACGGAGAGACTCCTCGAGTGGCCGATCCCCCTGCTCCATGATCCGAACGATCTCGTCGAGGCGCTTCATCCGCTCCTCGAAGGAGCGAACCGGTTCGCCCTCGTTAATATCAGAACTGACGCCCGTCGACTTTGCCATCATTCCCCCGTTTTTTCACGATCCGGAAGGGCTCCTGAAGGATCCGGCTCCCCACCGGTGACATCGATAACTCGAAGCGAAAGGAACAAATCCCGGGTCCGCCCTGAGAGCGTCTCTCCGATCGCGGGAGGCCTGGCACTCGTGACAAGACGACCGTCCCCCTCCCGCGAAAGAAGGAAGAACCCCCGCGACAGGGGTCTCTCCGGATCCGACTCCCGAAGGGTATCGGCAAGCCTTCCGAACCGCCGGGATTCCCGAAAAAGACGTCCCTCCATGGCCGTTGAAAGGGATCTCCGGGAAACGGCCAGAGTCTCCCTAAGTCCTCCCAGCGGGAGAAGATCGGCACGTTCGAGGCGGCCTCTTCGGGAAAGAAGCTCCGTTCCCGCCCCGGAGAGGCGGCCAAGAAAGAGGCGCACGAGACGCCCGGAGCTCTCAGAAAGCCTTCCTCCCGAGCGGACAATCTGGGCGGACGGATGGAGAAGGCGTCCCGACAGGCCCCTCAGGAAAGAATTGAACGCCAAAAGACGCTCGCGCGTCGACTGGGAGAGTCTCTCCTGACCTCGCACAAGAGTGAGATGGAGGTGAGAGAGGCGTCGGGAATGCTGTCCGGCTGCACGGCGAAAGCCTCTCAGCCGCTCTTGCTCCTCCTTCATTCGGGTGGCCATAAGGTCCGTCAGCCGACGCCGCGCCTGGCGGGCGGCATCGAGGACGGACTCGGCGTCGAAGAAGACACGCTTGGCCGCCTCCGTGGGAGTCGCCACGCGCAGGTCGGCGACAAGATCGGCGACGCTCACATCAACCTCATGGCCGATGGCGGTGACCACCGGTACCGGGCAGGACAGGATGGCCCGGGCCAGGTCTTCGCGGTTGTAGACCAGGAGATCTTCAGCCGATCCTCCTCCCCGCGTCAGAACAACGACATCGACCTCCGGCATCTCCCGGACAGAGTCCAATGCCCGAAGAAGATCTCCCGCCGCTTCGGCTCCCTGAACCCTGGCGGGAAGGATGATCACAGGGACAAGCCGGTTTTGCTGGTCGCAGATGCGGAGGAAGTCCCAGACTGCCGCCCCCTGAGGGGATGTAACAAGTGCCACCTTTCGCGGAAAGCGGGGAATGGGACGCTTCCGTTCGGGCGAGAGAAGACCCTCTTTTTCCAGAAGTTCGCGCACACGGGCAAACTCCTGGAAAAAAAGGCCAAGACCCGCCGGCCCCATCCGCTCCACCACGATCTGGATCTCTCCGCGAGCCTCATAGTAGGACAGGCGACCGCGGAGGAGGACCTTGAGGCCCTCTGCCGGCTGGAAGGCGAGGCTCCGGGCGGCCGATCGGAACATGACCCCCCGAAGGCTTGCGGCGGCATCCCTGACGGTGAAGTAATAGTGGCCGGAGGGCTGGGAGAGTTTGACGTTCGACAGCTCCCCGGTCAGAGCCACCGGTCCGGGGTAGAGCCTGTCGATCCCCTGGCGGACAGATCCGGCCAGTTCGGCAACGGTGTAGACAACCTCGTTGGTCAGCCCCTCCCCCAACTCCATTACCCTTCCCCCCGGGAGGGCCCCGCAGAGTTGACTCCGGGAAAGATTTCCCTCACAAGCCTCGTCGAAAGAACATGGGCCCGGCCCCCGCGAGAGCGCGTCCCGAGGTCAAGTGTGACGAGAAGGCCGCAGAAGAGCGTCTCCCCCCCCGCCACCCGGAAGGGACGGGGAACCTGCGTCCGATAGCGGGAAAGAGCTGCCAGGGGCTCGGCTCCGACAATCGACCAGCGGGGCCCTGTCATCCCAACATCTCCCACGAACCAAAGGCCCTCGGGGTAGCGCGTGAGATCGTTCGTCTGAACATGGGTATGGGTCCCGTAGAGGAGGTCGGCCCGGCCATCGAGGTGGAAGGCCAAGGCCTGCTTTTCTCCCGTCGCCTCGGCATGGATGTCGAAGGCGATGAAGTCCGGCGGGGAGAGGTCTTGGGAAAAATCCTCCAAAACCCTGTCGGCAGCGGCGAATGGGCAGTCGGAGGGTCCCATGAAGGCCCGTCCCGAAAGATTGGACAGACCCACACGCACCCCCCCCGCAAGGTCGTAGACCCGGTGGCCGCTCCCGGGACATCCCGGGGAGTAATTCTCCGGCCGGAGGAGGCGCCTCTCGGAGGAGAGCAGGGACTCTGCCTCCTTTTGGTCAAAGAGATGATTCCCTGTGGTCATTGCGGAGACCCCCAGCCGGAAGCACTCCTCCGCCTTTTTGGGAGTGACTCCCCGGCCGCCGGCTAGATTCTCTCCGTTAATAAAGATCCCGTCGAGCGGCGCCTCCCTGGACAGGAGTGCGATCCCGGCAGACAGGGCCTCACGGCCGGGACGCCCGAAGACGTCCCCCACAAAAAGAAGACGGACCGTCTCCTTCCGGTCCGGGGCGGTGTCAGCGGGCATACTCGACGATCCGGTTCTCCCGGATGACGGTGACCTTGATCTGTCCCGGATAGGTCAGCTCCGCCTCGATTTTCTGGGCAATACCGCGAGAGATCTCCTGAAGGTCGGCATCGGTGACCTGGTCCTGGTTGACGATGATCCGGATCTCCCGTCCCGCCTGGATGGCATAGGCCTTCTCGACCCCCTTGAAGGAGGTGGCGATCGTCTCGAGTTTCTCGAGGCGCTTCACGTAGACGTCGATACTCTCTCTTCTCGCCCCGGGCCGGGCCGCAGAAATAGCATCGGCTGCGGCGACAAGAACCGACTCGAGGCAGGAGGGCTCGATATCCCCGTGGTGGGACATGATTGCGTTCACGACCTGGGAAGGTTCGCCATATTTCTTTGCCGCCTCCCCCCCCAGAGAAGGATGGGAGCCTTCCCCTTCGTGAGAGAGGGATTTCCCGATGTCGTGAAGGAGACCCGCCCGCTTGGCGATCCTGGAGTCGAGCCCCAGATCGTGGGCCATCATCTGGCAGAGATAGGCCACCTCCCGGGCATGGAGCAGGTTGTTCTGCCCGTAGCTCGTCCGGAACTTGAGGCGCCCAAGGAGCTTCAGGATCTCGGGATGGATATCGGTGATCCCGAGCTCGAAGGCGATCTTCTCCGCCTCTTCTTTCAGGGAGACATCGAGGTCGCGGCGAACCTTCTCGACAATCTCCTCGATTCTCGCCGGATGGATTCGGCCATCGGAGAGGAGCTGTTCGAGTGCGAGCCTGGCCACCTCGCGCCTTAAAGGATCGAACCCGGAGATGATGATGGCATCCGGAGTGTCGTCGATAATCAGGTCGACGCCCGTGGCCGCCTGAAAGGACCGGATATTTCGCCCTTCACGTCCGATGACCCGCCCCTTCACATCGTCGGAAGGGATCGGGACGACCGAAACACTGATCTCGGCAACATGCTCGTTGGCATAACGCTGGATGGCCAGGGTCATGGTCTCTCGGGCCTTGCGAACCGACTGGTCGCGGACCTCCTGTTCGAGCTTCTGCGCCAGGCGGCCCACATCCTGCCTGATCGAGGCCTCTGCGCTCTGGATCAAACGCTCCCGGGCCTCCTCCACCGTCAGAGAGGAGATCTCCTCGAGACGGCGGAGCTCTGAGGCCTCAAGGGCCCGAAGCTCGGTCTCCCTGGCGGAAAGCGCCTGCTCCTTTGCCGCTATCTTCTGCCTCTCCCGTTCATTTTTCTCGCGAGCATCGGAGATCTGACGGGCCGTCTGCTCAAGCTCCCCCTCCCGAACACGCAATGTTTGCTCGGCCTCATGGATGACACCTTTCTTGCGAGCCACCTCTTCCTCCGCCTGGATCCGGATCCGAAGAGCCTCTTCCCGTGCCTCAATCGCCGCTTCCTTTAGAGAGTTCTGCTTCTGCTCTTCGAGACGGGTTCGCTGTTCGGCAAGGCTTTTCTCTTCAAGAAAAAGAGCCCCGGAACGTCGCTTCGTCCCGATCATGTAGCCGGAATAGAGCCCTGCGGCAGCACCGGCCACCGCAAGGAAAAGACAAAGTCCGTATCCCATTGTTCCCTCGCACTTCTCGTATGCATGATTCAAACGGACAAAATTTCAGGAAGATGCGGCACCCCCTAAAAATAAGGAGCTTTTCCAAGGCGGCAACTTCCGACTAAACACCTTCGATAAATGACGTGGACGACTTTTCATTATACATGACCGCCCGACCAAAGTCTTTAACTAAAAACTAACATTCTGTCAAAAAAGGATTTCTTAAAGGGCTCATAAAACAATGAAGAAATTTTGGGGCCGGGAGAGTGAACCTGACGTCACGCACCCGCGGGCGGGGGGGGCATCACGGGGGAAGATTCGCGGATCTTTCGTGTTGCCTCGAAGCGCTCCCGGAGCTCGCGCTCCCTCCCCCTATCCGAAGGGTAGTAGTAGCGCCGTCCCTGCCCCCCGGGGAGGTGCTCCTGGGGAGAGACCCCTTCCGGCTGGTCGGGCGGATAGAGATAGTCCAGCGCACCGGGCGCGACATCCCGGGCAAAGGCGCGCTTCGAGGTCCTGTCCCTGAGCGGAAGGGGAACCGGAGGAGAAAAGCCTCCCCGCACGTCGGAAAGAGCCAGGTCGATGGCCTTATAGGCGGAGATGCTCTTGGGAGAGAGGGACAGAAAGACGGTTGTCATTGCCAGGGGGATACGACCCTCGGGAAGCCCCACCTGACTCACCGCCTGAAAACACGCAACCGCCTGCGTCAGGGCCTGGGGATCGGCAAGACCAACATCCTCGGCGGCGAGGATCACAAGACGGCGGGCGATATAGAGAGGATCCTCCCCCCCTTCCAGCATGCGCGCCAGCCAGTGGAGCGCGGCGTCCGGATCGTAGTTCCGGACGCTTTTGATAAAGGCGGAGATGATGTCGTAATGGCTGTCCTTGTCGCCATAGACCTGTCCTGCCCGGGAGAGAACGGACAGGACGTCTTCTTCGTTAGCGAGCCTGGCGTCCCCTTCCCTCCTCGCGGCGATCAGGACAACCGACTCAAGCGCCAGGAGAAGGCGGCGTCCATCGCCCCCGGCATAGCGGAGAAGAAGGGATCGCGCTGCCGGATCAAGAGAGACCGGCATTTTTTTCTCCTCTTTCGCAAGCCTTTCCACCCCCCGGTCGAGGAGGACCGAGAGAGCCCCTTCCTCCAGGGGGTGGAAGGGGAAGAGAAGAAGTCGCGAGGCCAGGGGAGGGATGAGGGCGGCATACGGAGTCTCGTTGGAGAGTCCCAGAAGGATGATCTGCCCGGTCTCGACTCCCGAGAGAAGCACCTCCTGCTGGCTTTTTGACCAGGTATGGATCTCGTCGACCACAACCAGATGGCTCCCGCCTTCCCGCCGTCTCGCCTCCCCCCGGAGCAATTCCTTCCGAAGATCCGGCACACCCGAGGTGGTCGCGTTGATCTGGGCAAAGGAATGGTCGGGAAGAAGTCGGGGAAGAAGCTCTACAAATCCGCTTTTTCCGGTTCCGGGTGGGCCGAAGAGCACCATCGACGGCCAGCGGCCCTCCGACAGAAATCGCCGGAAGAGCCCGTTTTGACCGAGGAGCGTCTCCTGCCCGACAAGGTCGTCGAGCGAGGCGGGGCGCATCCTGTAGGGAAGCGGAACCGGACCGTTCCCCCGATCAAAGAGGGATCGCGTCACGGAGCCACCGATTTTGTGAGTGAGGAGAAAGTCATTGGGCTATGGGAGGAAGGAGAAACTGTGATGGAAAAAGGGTCCAGGGTGCCGTGCCGGTCTCCATTTGAGATACCCGATGTCTACATGTCGGCGTTCGAGGCTGTTTAGGCTTCCGGCTTCTTTCGAAGCCGGCATGCACACCGCGAAACCTGCTTGCGCCTTCTCTCAAATGCTTGTAGGTATCAAACTTGACCGAACCTCGAACACCCCAGGCCTTGGCCATAGACTATTCCTTTCCCGCATCCTTTGTAAAGCCCCCGACAGATGTGCGTTCCGCCGCCCACTTTCTCCACGCATCGAGCTCGAACTCCAGTCGGGACTTCTCTTCCCGTGTTTGCTCCATTGCATAGATCTTTTCGATGGCCGCGAGCAAAGCGATGGAAAGCGCGTTCTGTTCCGGAAGATCTCCCTGCCCGTTCGCGACGCGCCGCTTGAGCTCGGCATCGAGCGTCCTGCCGGCCCTTTCCATTCGCCGGGGATCAAAACTCCCCCGAACATCGAGCATAACGTTCAGAACCTTGACCTGAATATGTTCAGGTTTTTTCTGGACCGGATGGCTCACCCGTTCTCCCCGCCAATGAATGGAGCTTTTTTTCGAGAGAGCGAAAGATCTGATAGAGACTTCCTCGCTCGCGGCGAAGTACCGTTATCTTCCGCTGGAGTGCGGCCAGCTCCCGATTCTTCTCCTTGATCTCCTGCCTGAGCTTTGCAAGAGTTTTATCATCCCGGGAGCCTTCTTCCGCGAGATCATTGAGAATATTGTCGATCCTTCTTCGAAGTTCATCGTCCACGGGACTCCCCATCCTGAGTCCCGGGATCTTGTTTTCAATCAAGGAGTGCCATTCCTGACACCTTTCAGGTGCCGTTCAAGATAGGCGTAGTTCCAGAGAACCTCCCGAACATACCGGCGAGTCTCCTGGTATGGGATCGATTCGGTAAAGAAGTCCCAGTCGGTCTTTGAAAGGGGGCGCCAGGAGAGGACGGCGTGAAGTCCCGCATTGTATCCTGCGATCGCGCGCTCGGGATGTCCCGGAACAGCGGAGATCAGACGCTTCAGGTAGAGCCCCCCGATAAGGCTGTTGATCTCCGGATAACGGACCTGTCCCAGATTTTTCACAAGCCCCGGAGCCAGATCCCCCCCTTCGCCAGCCACCACGGCCAGGGCTGTTTTGGGCATAAGCTGCATCACCCCGAGAGCCCCGTCCACCGAGAGGGATCGCTCGCGGAAACGGCTCTCCTGTCGGGCAATGGAAAGCGCCCAGAGCGGGGAGACCCCCGACCGGTAGAATCCTGACAGTATCGAGGCAGTCATCCACTCCCCCGTTGGCAGCCTCATCCCGGTTCCGTGGGCGGGAAAGATCTGGTCGACCATCAGAAGTCGTTTCCGCTGGGAGACGGCCATATCGAGGTCTCCGTAGCGCAGGATCTGCTCTGGATCGATCCCGGGATGGCGAGAAAAGCGGTCGATCACGAGCGCCGGACCAAAAAGACCCATCTGGGAAAGCTCCTCCATGGCCTTCCTGATGCGGAATGGAGGCCGCTCAAGCCGTGTGGGATGGTGGGGAGGAAGGTGGAAGGCTCCGCACTCCCCCCGGCAGGCGATGGCCGACCAAAGAGGGTACGGGCTCCCGTCCCCTCCATCGATCGCCTTTCGGTAGAGGGTCCGTGCCCGGGCCGGATGGCCGAGCTTCTCCAAAAGGCGTGCGCGGAAGTAGCGCGTTCTGGCAAGAAGTGATGTTCTTTCCGGGGAAATATCGCGCAGGACCGACGAGAGATTCTTCCAGTGCGCCAATGCGCCCTTCCGGTCTCCTCGAAGGGCCAGGTCGAGACCGTAAAGCCAGGCCGCATCCTGCCCATCCCGGCTCTTCCAGAGGGAACGGGGAAGGTCGAGAGTTGCGGGAATGTGCGGAAGGGGCGAGACGATATCCTGGCGAAGGGACATGACAACCATGCCCGGGAGAGCAGAGAAGTCGGGATACTCATTGAAAAGACTGTGGAGACAGGCCACTCCTGTCTCCAGATCCCGAGAGATCTTAATGCGACATCGCAGGCTTTCGATCTCCGAGCGAACGGCAAGCCGGGGAGCTTCAAGAAGGGTTCCGTCAATCAGTGTCAGGGCCTTTACCGAATCCCCCTGCATCACCAGTGCCCGGGCTCCGAGATAGCTGGCCCTGTCCCTGTAGGGAAAGGGAGGAGAGGAGGCAAGATAGGCCTCCGTCTCGCGGAGGACCAGATCGTTTGCCCCCATCGACTGAAGAGTCGTCCATCGCGGGACGAGCACATCTCCTCCCGGAACGGCAGGGCGCAAACCCTCCAGCGCGACGGCACTCTCGGGGCTCAGGGGATGAAAGGCGACAAGGCGGCCGAAGAGCTCCTGACGACGATCTCCAGAGGAGGCCAAGGCCTTTTTTAGCAGGGCCCGCGATCTGCCATCGCCCGCAGAGCCCCGGGAGAGGGGGGAGAAGACCGCATTCTCCCGGGAGGCTTCCATGCGAAGAAGAGTCGTTCTCTGCGCGGCTGAAAGGCCCCTCGAGTTCGCAATGTGCCAGAGAAGGACCGGGGCCAGGTCGGGATAGGCAGAAAGAGCTGGATCCAGTCCGTCCCGAGTCAGGGGAACGTCTGGAGATCCCATCCATGCCTTGAGAAAAAGGGCCCGTTTCCTGTAGGGCTCCGGAAGAGCCTTGGGATCGAGTTTTGACAGCTTGAGCTTTTCGGCCCGGGAGCTTCGGGAAAGCGACTCAATGGAGGGGAAAGGGGGCTCCGAAGAGAGGTAGGAGAGGAGCCCCATGTAGCGTTCGAGTCCCCGGTTCTGAGCCGACATCGTCCCGGCAGCCCGGGACCGGGGAACACCGGCAAGGATCAGCATTCCAAGAAAAACGAAAAAAAACGTCCGGAGCAATTTACTGGATGACATGAAATCCGCCATTATAGAAGATGAAGGCCCAGGTGAGGGTGAGACTCTTCTTGTGGAAGGATGCCGGAAGGGCAATATAGGGGGCGGCAACGCGGACAATCCGGAGAGACTCCTCGTCGAGGGCGGCGCTTCCGGAACTCTGGGTCAGCTCGGCGCGGGCCAGCGTTCCGTCGGCATTGATCGAAAAAGTTACAAGAGCCCGGCCCGTTGTTCCCCGGGCCGCCGCATCGGGGGGATACTCCCCGATCGTTTCGAAGCGTTCCTGGATCCGCCTGATGTAGCTAGAATAGGTCTCATCCTCGAGATTTGCGGCGATACGATCAAGTTCGGTCTGCTTGTCGCTGTAGGCCGGCATATCCTTGTTCAGGTCGACATGCTGCGTCAGAGGGCTCCCGAGGGATTCCTGGGCAAGGATCTTCCGGATCTGCTCCTTGGTCAGGGGATGGCTGACGACGGGTTTCTGGGGTTTTTGCTGTCGCTCCCTGGGGGCGGTGGCCTTATTGTCGGGTTTGGGCGTCGGGTGTCCCTTCTCCGCCTTCGCGTGGTTCTCCTTTTCATGGTAAGTCGACTTCTTCACCTGCTTGAAGCCCGGCAGGTTGTCGGCCTTCGGTGCCTCTCGGGGTGATTCCGTCCGGGTCAAAAGCTCCGGCGGAACAGGGCGTCGGGGAACGGCGCGGGGAACTGGCCGGGCCGTCTCCGTATGATGCTCCACCCCCTTTGGCTTGCCGTTTATGGAGAAGCCCTTCGGAAGCTCTGGCGCCACCGACTGCTTTTGGAGAGGGACCTTCGAAGGGTCGACCAGATCGATGAAGACAGGCTTCTTCTCGAGCGCCATTTTTCTCTGCGCCAGGGGGGAAAGCTTCTTGGGCGCGGCAGAAATGAGGTTCTCAACCGCCTGATGGAAGGCCGGATCCTTGAGAAAGAGGGTGATTGCGGCTACATGAACGAGGAATGAGACGAGAACGAACCATCGGAAGGCCCAGAGATCCCCTTCCCTGCTTTCGTCGAAGGATCCTCGACCATCCTGTAAGGATGCCGAAAAGGCCATGGCGGTCACCATCTCCGGAGAAAACCGGCTTCACGAAGGCCCGAAGGCCGACGGAAGTCCGGACCCATATGTCCACATAAAACACTATCTCGCGAGGTTGCATTTTACCCTATGCTTCGCCCCAAAGGAAACCGGGAGACCCTCCCCTCCCCCGCAAAACATCTTGGTCAGCACTTCCTGACCGACGACCGGATCGCCGCCCGCATCGTGGACTCCGTCGACCCGGACCTTCTTGACCGACTTCCGGCGATCGAGATCGGTCCCGGCCGGATGATCCTGACCCGGCATCTGGCCCGAAGATCCCCCCGGCTTATTTTGGTCGAAAAGGATGCACGGCTGATCCCCCTGCTCGAGGAGAGCTTCCGGGAGCTTGGAGACCGGGTCGAGATCCGGAGAGCCGACGCCCTCCATGAGAGCCTTGTGGTTCAGGGATCCCCCTACATACTGCTCTCCAATCTCCCTTACAACATCTCGGTACCGCTCCTCATGAAGATCATCGGCGCCACCCCCCCGCCCGTACAGGCCGTCCTCATGTTTCAAAAGGAGGTGGCCGACCGCATCACCGCACCTCCAGGAGGGAAGGATTACGGATCCCTCTCTGTCGCCGCCCGGCTTCTCTCGAACCCTGCCCATCTTTTTGATATCCGGCCGGGATCCTTTCACCCCCCGCCCAAGGTCCACTCGACCGTTCTCTCGTTTACCCCGGCAGAAACCCGCCTTGATCCTGCCATTCATGGAGCGATCCACTTGGCCCGCGCCGCCTTCTCCTATCGAAGAAAGACTCTGAAAAACGCTCTGGGACTTGGCCTCTCGGCCGGGATCATGGAAAAGGTCCTCCTCCTTCTTGAACACGAACCGGACCGGGCCGGAGTTCGGCCAGAAACTCTCTCTCCCGGCGACTGGCTCGACCTGGCCCGTCGCCTTCAGGAACACAACCCGGAAATTTTTGCTAAGATAGAAGGATGACCCTTCCACAAAGGAGAACTTTTTGACCGATTTTTCGCACTCTTCGCCCGATACGCCCCCCACCGATTCCGCCCTTCTTCCCGACGGATCCCTTCCTGCCCCCTCACTTCGGATCATTCCCCTGGGAGGGCTCGGGGAGGTCGGCATGAACATGACCGTCTATGAGTCCGAAGGACGGATTATCGTCGTCGACTGTGGCGTGCTCTTCCCCGAGGACGACCTTCTGGGAATCGACCTGATCATCCCCGACTTCTCCTATCTTGTCGAGAACCGGGACCGAATCCTGGGACTCTTCCTCACCCATGGCCACGAGGATCATATCGGGGCGGTCCCCTACTTCCTTCGGGAGTTTGATGTTCCCGTCCTGGGAACTCCTTTGACCCTCGGCCTCCTTGAATCGAAGCTGAAGCAGACCCGCAAGCCCGAGGAGATGCCCAAGCTCATTACACTCTCCCCCCGCCAGGAATACCTGATGGGCCCCTTCGGGGTCGAACCGATCAGGATTACCCACTCGATCGCCGATGGCGTGGCCTTCGCAATCAGAACATCGTCAGGAACCGTCCTTCACACGGGAGACTTCAAGATCGACCTGACCCCGATCGACGATCTCCATTTCGACATTCACCGCTTCTGCGCCCTGGGAGAGGAAGGTATCGTGGCTCTCCTTTCGGACAGCACCAACTCCGAAAAGGAAGGTCTCTCCCTCTCGGAGAAGCTGGTGGGGGAGAACCTCGACCACCTGATCCGCGACGCTCCGGGCCGGGTCATCGTCTCGACTTTCTCGTCGAACATCCACCGTCTTCAGCAGGTCGCCGACGTGGCCATCCGCCATGGCCGGTTCGTCGTCTTCAACGGCCGCTCCATGGAAAACAACTATCGGGTCGCCTCCGACCTCGGACACCTCCATATTCCCGCAGACCGTATCGTCAAGGTCGAGGCGGTCGGAACCCTTCCGCCGGAAAAGGTGGCCATCATCACCACCGGAAGCCAGGGAGAGCCCATGAGCGGGCTGTTCCGGATGGCCGTGAACGACCACAAGCATATCGCCATTGGCGCCGGAGACACCGTCCTTCTTTCTTCGCGGGTCATCCCGGGAAATGAACGGGCGATCGACCGGATCATCAACCTTCTTCTCCGGAAGGGGGCCCGGGTCCACTTCCGAGCCATTTCGGACATCCACGTCTCGGGCCATGCGAGCATGGAAGACCAGAAACTCATGATCCGCATGCTCCGACCCCGCCATTTCGTTCCCATCCACGGAGAGTATCGGCATCTTTCGGCCCACGCCCGAACGGCCAGGCGCATGGGAATTCCGGATGAGCGGATCCACCTGATCGAAAACGGGGATGTCCTCCTCATCGACAGCGAAGGAGCGCGTGTTTCGGGAAAGGTCACGGCCGGACGCACCCTCATCGACGGAAAGAATGTCGGCGAGATCGGGGAGGGGGTGATCCGGGACAGAAAGCGTCTGGCCTCTGACGGGATGGTGACCGTTATCCTGGGACTTTCGCGCCAGAACGGCGAAGTCGTGATCGGCCCGGAGGTCTTCTCCCGGGGAGTCGCCCCCCAGGAGCGCTCGGCGGAGCTCGACGGCCTGGTCCGCGCCCAGGTGCAGATCGCACTCGATGCGGCCGAACCGGAGATCAGGGCCGAGACCCAGGCCCTCAAGACCCGTATTCACAACCACCTTCGCAAATACTTCAAAAAACAGTTTCACAGGGATCCCATGATCCTTCCCGTCATCCTCGAGAGCTGATCGGTGAGCGCTCCCGCAACACCCTCCCGGGAGTCGTCCGGAGGCCTTTTTCCGCTGGCGCCTCTTGTTTTGGGAGCCCTGGCGATTTTCTCCGCCGGGGCCCTTCTCACCGTCTCCCCCGACGATCCCTCTCTTCTGACGGGGGCAAGCTTTCACCACGCACACAATCTGTTCGGCCTTGCCGGATCCACCTTTGCCGACATTTTTTACGGACTCTTTGGACTTTCCTCCTTATTCATCCCCCTCTTTTTCTCCGTCGAAGCACTCCGGAGAGTTCGTCACCGCCCCTCCTCCTTTTCTTACCTTTCAGGCTTCTCTCTTCTCTTTGCCGCACTCCCTCCGCTTCTCGCGATCCTCGTCAGTCGGCACTTCCCCACCCCTTACCCCACGGGAGGAAGTGTGGGAGAGGCCATCCTGACAGTCTCTCTGCCGCTTCTCAACCGACCCGGGGTGATCCTTCTCTTCGGAACACTCGCCCTCGCCGGGGCGGCACTCCTCCTCTCCCGTCTCCCCGGGACCGTCCTTCCCGAGTGGAGGGCGGCGATAAATCGCTTCAAAAAGAGGCGGATGGTAGAGGCGAAGCCCCATATTGAAACCCGGGAGAGTCTCCCCCCGACTCCGAATGCACCCACCGAGCTCCTGTCAACGAGGGAAGAGGAGGAGATGCCCTCTCCCCCCCCTTCCCCGATGCCCCGACTTTTTGAACCCCCGGCACCCCGATCCGCGCCGAAGACTGAAATCATCCTCGAGATCCCGCCCGATGCGACAACACCCCCCCTCTCCTTCCTCGACCCTCCCGGGGAGGATCGGGAGGACACCACCGAATTCATCCGGGAGACACAGAAGACCCTTTCGGAATTCTTCCGGGTCTACCAGGTGGCAGGCCGCATGGTCGGGGCCCAGACAGGCCCGGTCATCACCCTTTTCGAGTTCTCTCCGGCCCCCGGAACAAAGGTCAACCGGATCACCGGACTTGCCAACGAACTTGCGCTCACCCTCAAGGTTCCACAGGTCAGGATCCAGGTCCCCGTCCCGGAAAAGTCGACGGTCGGAATTGAGGTTCCCAACCCTCGACGCTCCCCGGTCTCCTTTCGGGAGATCTATGAAAGTCTCTCCTTCCGGTCGATCTCCTCCCCCCTGGCTCTCGCCATCGGAAAGACCGTTGCAGGCGAGCCCTACGCCGCGGATCTGGCCCGCATGCCCCACCTCCTCGTGGCGGGAGCCACCGGAACCGGGAAATCCGTTTGCCTCAATGGCCTGATTTCAAGCCTTCTGATGAAAAACGGCCCAGAGAACCTGCGCCTTCTCATGATCGATCCCAAACGTCTCGAGATGGCCCCCTACGAAGGCATTCCCCACCTGCTCGGCCCCGTCGTCACCGAACCCGCCGTCGCCGTGGGCCGTCTGCGTTCCCTCGTCACCGAGATGCTCCGCCGCTACGACCTGATGAAGGACGAGGGGGTCAAAAATATCTCGGAATACCGGAAGGTCGTCTCTCCGGAGCGCCTCTTCCCGTATATCGTCGTCGTCATCGACGAGCTGGCCGATCTCATGCTGGCGCAAAAAAAAGAGGTTGAGCCTCCCATCATCCGTCTGGCCCAGATGGCCCGCGCCGCCGGCATCCACCTCGTTCTCGCCACACAGCGTCCCTCCGCCCAGGTCGTGACAGGCCTCATCAAGACCAACATTCCGACCAAGATCGCCTTCCAGGTCGGAAGCCAGATCGACTCCCGGGTCATCCTCGACACCGGAGGAGCGGAGTTTCTTCTGGGGGCCGGCGACATGCTGATCAAGCCGCCGGGGTCGGACGTCGTGAGACGTCTTCACGGCTCCTACATCTCCGAAGAGGAGGTGGGCCGGATCGTCGCTTTCTGGAGACGGGTTCCCCCGCCGCCGCCCCTCCCGGAGGAGTCGCGTCTTCTCTCCGGAGGAGCCTCAGGGGAGGGAGCGGGAGGCGATGGCTCCGGCGAGAACGACCCGGAGGAGGAAGGGCTCTACCAGGATGCACTGGCCGTGGTCGTCCGCCAGAAAAAGGCCTCGACCTCCCTGATACAGAGACATCTGAGAATCGGCTATAATAGGGCAGCACGACTGATCGACAGAATGGAAGAGGAGGGGGTTATCGGCCCCTCCGACGGAACTAGCCGCCCCCGACCCCTCCTGAAAGGATTTGAACAGCATGAATAGCGCCCTCCGGCGAACTGTATTCGCGTTTTTTACAGCGCTTCTCCCTGTTTCCCTTTCCTTCACCACCGTCCTTGCAGAGGAGAGCCCCTCCTCCCGGCACGAACTCTCCCTGCTCGTCGCCAAGGTCAAGACAGGGGAAGGGTTCCGTGCCCACTTCACCCAGACGCTCGCCGCCCCTGGAGCCCCAAAAACACTTTCCCGGGGGAACCTTGTCTACCGGGCACCGGGGCTCATGCTTCTTCGCTATACGGCCCCGGAGGGCCAATGGCTCAAGCTCGACGGGAACCGCATGGCCCTCTATGTTCCCCAAAATCGTCAGGTTCTGATCAAGACCATCAAGAAGCACAGAATCCCCGAGACACCTGCGATTCTCCTTGCCTCCATTCCCCAGATCTCCCACTGGTTTTTCGTCAAGCCTATCGAATCCGGATCGGTTCCTGACGGAACGCCCCTCTCCATCGTCCTGATCCCGCGGCATCCCGACCCCCACCTGGCCCAGGCGACCCTCACCCTCAGAAAGGGGACAGGTCAACTGATCCGCCTTCTCTTCATGGAGCAGAACGGTACACGACTCTCCATCCGCCTCGACGGCTTCACCGTTCTCTCCCGCGTTCCCGCCAGCGACCTTCACGTCTCCGTTCCGCCCGGCACCACCGCCGCCAAGATCCCCGGAGCCTTCTGATGGCAGGAAAGACCACCTCAGGGGCTCCCGAGGGATTCATCTCACTCCGGGGTGTCCGGCAGCACAACCTGAAGAACCTCGACCTCGACATCCCGAGAAATCGCCTGGTCGTCATTACCGGGCTTTCGGGGTCGGGCAAAAGCTCCCTGGCCTTCGATACTCTCTACGCCGAAGGGCAGCGGCGCTACGTGGAGTCGCTCTCCGCCTACGTTCGCCAGTTTCTCGAGATGATGGACAAGCCCGACGTGGACTCGATCGAAGGACTCTCCCCCGCCATCGCCATCGACCAGAAGGTGACATCGAGGAATCCCCGCTCCACCGTGGGAACGGTGACTGAGATCCACGACTACCTTCGCCTTCTCTACGCCCGGGCCGGCCACCCCCACTGCCCCGTCTGCGGAAGGCCTGTCACCCCCCAGACCATCTCCCAGATGGTCGACCAGATCCAGGCAATGCCGGAGGGAACACGATTCATGATCCTTGCCCCCTCCGTTACGGGCCGCAAGGGGGAATACAGAAAGGAGCTCTCCCGCATCGCCCGGGACGGCTTTACCCGGGTCCGCCTCGACGGGGAGGTCTACGACCTCGAGGAGGTTCCCGAGATCGACCGCAAACGCGCCCATACCATCGAGATCGTCATCGACCGTCTTTCGGTCCGCCCCGACAATGCCCAGCGGCTTGCGGACAGTCTGGGAATCGGACTTCGGGAGGGCCAGGGCCGGGTCGTCATCCTCCTTCCGGAGGGGAAAGCGGGGAAAGGCCACCCCGAGGAGCTGATTCTGTCGGAGTCCGAGGCCTGCACCGTCTGCAACATCAGCCTTCCCGAGCTTGCCCCGAAGCTTTTCAGCTTCAACTCCCCCTATGGCGCCTGTCCCGAGTGCCTGGGGATCGGCGCCCTCATGGAGGTCGACCCGGCCCTCCTGATCCCCCACCCGGAGCTTTCTCTCGCCGAGGGAGGGATCAAGATCCTGGAGAGCCGCAACATGGGCTCTCTTCGAACGAGAGTCCTCCGCTTCATGGAGGAGCGGGGCGTCACGCCCGTCACCCCTTTTTCGAAGATGGATCCGGCCTTCCTCGCCCAGATTCTTAATGGAGCCCCTGCCACAGAGGAGGGGCGCTCCTCCTCCCGCGCCCCCCGAAAATCCGCCTTCGAAGGACTTGTCCCCATCCTGGGGGAGCTTCACAAAAGAGGGCAGATGGGGGCATGGGCCCGGGCAGAACTCGAGTCCATCCTCTCGGAGAAGCCTTGCCCCGCCTGCCAAGGCGCCCGTCTTAAGCCGGAAAGCCTCGCCGTTACGGTGGGGGATCTCAACATCCACCAGTTCTCAGAGCTTCCGGTCAGGGAGGCGCTCGCGATGATCGACGGACTCCGCCTCTCATCCAAGGAGGAACAGATCGCCCGCAAGGTGCTACGGGAGATCCGGGGGCGCCTCTCCTTTTTGGCCGAGGTCGGCGTCGACTACCTGACGCTCTCGCGCTCGGCCCAGACCCTCTCGGGCGGAGAATCCCAGCGTATCCGGCTCGCCACACAGATCGGGGCCGGTCTTACGGGGGTTCTCTACATCCTCGATGAACCCTCCATCGGACTCCATCCCCGGGACAACCAGAAGCTTCTGGAAACTCTCTTCCATCTCCGGGATCTGGGCAACTCGGTCGTTGTGGTCGAACATGACGAGGAGACCATCACCCGGGCCGATCATGTCATCGATATGGGCCCGGGGGCCGGACGCTACGGAGGGGAGATCCTGGCCTCCGGGACGCCCCGGGAGATCATGAAAAACCCGGCTTCGATCACCGGAAAGTACCTGTCGGGTGAAAAGCGCATCAGCCGCTCCTCGCCCCTCCGCACCCCCAAGGGGGCTCTCACCGTCGTCGGCGCCTCCGAACACAACCTGAAAGGGATCGACGTAGAGATTCCCCTTGGAGTCCTCACCGTTGTCACAGGCGTTTCCGGTTCGGGGAAAAGCACCCTCGTTCTTGATGTTCTCTACAACCGCCTGGCCCGGCTCTTCTACGGAAGCCGGGAGAGGCCGGGGCAGTGCCGGGAGATCCGGGGGGTCGACAAGATCGACAAGGTCGTCCACATCGACCAGAGCCCCATCGGACGGACCCCTCGATCCAACCCCGCGACCTATACCGGACTCTTCACTCCTGTCAGGGAGCTCTTCTCGCAGGTTCCGGAATCCCGCGCCCGGGGCTACGACCCCGGCCGTTTCAGCTTTAACGTCAAGGGCGGCCGGTGCGAGGCATGCCAGGGGGATGGAGTCCTGAAGATCGAGATGCATTTTCTGCCGGACGTGTATGTGGTCTGCGACCTCTGCCACGGGGCCCGCTACAACCGGGAGACCCTCGAGATCCGCTACCGGGGAAAGAATATCGCCCAGATCCTCGAGATGTCGGTCGACGAGGCAAACGAGTTTTTCTCGGCACTCCCGTCCATCGCAGGAAAGCTCGAAACCCTTCGGGAGGTGGGGCTCGGTTACATCCACCTGGGGCAGTCCGCAACCACGCTTTCCGGAGGAGAGGCCCAGAGAGTCAAGCTCTCCCGGGAGCTCTCCCGCCGCGCGACAGGAAGCACCCTCTACATTCTCGACGAGCCGACGACCGGCCTTCACTTTGCCGACATACAGAAACTTCTCGACACCCTCGATGCCTTAGTCGGAGCCGGGAATACCGTCGTCGTTATCGAACACAACATCGACGTCATCGCCAATGCCGACCATCTGATCGACCTTGGTCCCGAGGGAGGCAATCGCGGAGGGACGCTTGTCGTCTCCGGCTCCCCGGATTTGGTCATGGCCCATCCCACCTCCTACACAGGCCAGGCGCTCCGGGAGCACCGGGACAGGCAAAGTCCATCACCGCCCAGGACCCGGAAGCGATGAGCGGGTACCACGGGCTGGCCAATCGGATCCTCCCCGCCTCCCCGCTCCACATCCTCTCCACGGCATTCTTCGTGAACATGGCACTGGCCCTTCTGAAGATCGTCTGGGGACATCGGATACACTCTGTCGGAATGCTTGCGGACGGCTATCATGCCCTCATCGACTCGGCCTCCGACCTCCTTTGCCTTCTGGGCTCCCGGGCGGCCAGCCGTCCGCCCGACAGCGACCATCCCTACGGCCACTTCAAGTACGAACCCCTGACCCAGGCCGCAGTCGGGCTCCTCCTTTTCTTCACCGGGTACGAGGTCCTCTCCCATAGTTACGACGAGTTTGTCCGCCACCTCCACCCCCATGCCACGCTCTCTGCCGGGGGGGTCATGGGGGCCTCCATCCTTCTCCAGACCCTTCTCTACCTGGGAGAAAAGCGCGTGGTGAGAATGACAGGAGACGGCATTGTCGGAGCCGATGCGGCCCACATCCGCTCGGATCTTTTGGCCTCGGGAGCGGTGCTCGTGGGGCTTTTCCTCTCCGCCCACGGACTCTCATCGGCCGATCCCATCGTCGGGATCCTGATTGCCGGCTTCATCGCTTATGCCGGCTACAACCTTCTGCGCGAAGGCACCCAGGTTCTCTCCGACACCTCCCCTCTCCCCCCCGAAGAGATTGGGCGGATCGTGGCCACCATCCCGGGGGTTGTGGTCTGCCACACCATTCGTGCGCGCGGATCGAAAAATCGTATTACAATGGATCTGACGGTCGATGTTCCCGGAGAGATGACCGTCAGGGCCTCTCACGAGATTGCCGACCGCATCGAGGATCTGATCAGGACCCGCTATCCTGCGGTGGTCGACGTCGTCGTCCATATCGAACCCGACAAGGAGGACTTGCATGCTTCCCGTATCCCTTGACAGGATCAACCCCGCCGCTCCCTTTGCCATCACAATGGGAGATCCGGCCGGAATCGGACCCGAGATCATCGTAAAAGGATGGACGGCCAAGGATATTGCCGAAGTCAGAAAGGTCGTCATCGGCGACTTCGACCTGATTGCCGCCACCGCACGCCGTTACAACTCCGAACTGCTCGTGCAGTCGGTCACCTCCCCAGAAGAGGTCCCGGACGATCCCCAGGTCCTCTCCGTTCTCATCCCCCCCGGAACGGCGGGAATCGACTCCGTTACCCCCGGACAGCCCTCCGTCGCCTCCGGCCGCTGGGCTTACGCCTGCGTCAAGATGGCCGTCGACCTGGCAAGGGAACGCCGGATTGCAGCCATGACGACCGCCCCCCTCACGAAGGTCGCCCTCCGCGCGGCCGGATATAACTATCCTGGCCACACGGAGCTGATCGCAGACCTCTGCGCCAGCCCCCGGGTTGGAATGATGCTGGTCGGCGGTCCCCTTCGGGTCATCCTCGTCACAATCCATATCGCCCTTAGGGAGGTGGCAGGTCAGCTCACCCGGGAGCGAGAGCTCGACACAATACGCCTGGCCGCCGAAGCCCTGCGCCTTCTTGGCGTAAACGAGACGAAGATCGCCGTGGCGGCATTAAACCCCCATGCCGGCGAATCCTCCCTTTTCGGAGACGAGGAGGAGCGCATCATCTTTCCGGCTGTCATGGAGGCCCG
>DAHXNG010000080.1 GCA_027366615.1 Nitrospirota bacterium
GACGAGCCTCCCCCCTCGGGGATGGCGCTGGAGAGCTCTGCGTAGGAGAGGACAGTGGCGATGAAAAAGAGGCCCGCGACCCCAATGGCGAGAAAAGCGGCCCCCCCGGCGTAGATCGTTGTGATCCCGAGAGCGTAGTAGATGGAGGATCCAACGTCGCCGTAGCCGGTCGAGTAGAGAGCCCCAAGGCCCACCACCTTGCGGAGCACCGTCGTGTTGAAGCGCGCGATTCCGGTCCGGGTATGATGGTAGATTTTAAAGAGAGCCATGGGACCTCCGGATAGGCGTGAATGGGCAATCCCTCAGGAGAGTACGGAGGGAGATCTCAGGAAGGGATTTCCGCGATTATCTGTTCGAGGGGAGGACGACAGCGTTCTTCGACCCCACAAGACGGACATGGGTACTTCCGCAGGAGATTCCGAGAAAGTCGGACTCGTGAAAGGCTCCCAATGGTGAAGAAACCGTCCACGCCCCTCCCGCCTTAGGTGTCATGAGCAGAAATGTCCCCGCCTCCCCCGCGATGGCCACATCTCCCGTGGCTGTCCGGCAGACGCCATAAAGATCTCGAAGGGTTCCGGTCTCGATGGAGACGAACTTCCCCCCGCCGTCATCCGAAGAGAAAAGAAGCCCGTGGTCGCCGGCGAGAAGAAGACGATGGCCATCCGACCAAAACGCATTGTACGAGGGCTTCTGCCGGGTCACCTTCTGCATGGAGATCTCGACCGGCTGCCAGGAGGCCCCCCCGTCGGAGGTCCGGAGAAGAGTCTGGTGCCAACCGGCGACAAGGCCGTGCGATGGGTCGAGAAAGAGCACTGCGTAGAGATTTTTCTTTGTCGGTAGAGAGACAGGGATCCAGTGGTCGCCCCCATCGGAGGTCCGGTAGAGGGCTCCCCCCGCCCCGGCGATGAACCCCGTCCGGGCGTCAGGAAAAGAGACGGCCGAGAGAAATCGGGGAGCAGAGGGAAGCGTAACCGTCGACCAGTGCGCTCCCCGGTCGGAAGAGCGAAGGAGGATCCCTCTGTCCCCGTAAGCCCAGAGTGTTCCACCGGGAGCCTGGACAACTCCGTAGAGATCCCGCCCTCCCGGGACGTCAAGGCGTACCCACGCCCCCCCCGATCCCTTACGTCTCAGGAGTGTTCCCTGATACCCGGAGACCACAAGGGCTCCGCCACTTGTGGCAATCCCCGAGAGAACGCCAACATAGGGCTCGCCGCTGGCAGAAGGTGCCGGCACGGGAGGCTGTTCGAGGAGAAAGGGGGTTCCCGGGGGAAGAGTTATTGCTGGGATGCTAGCGGCCTGCGGCTTCTGACATCCACCGAAAATCAAGAGTGTCAGCAGGCTCCATACAGAGGCGGTGGCAAAGAAAGACGAAGGGCAAGCCATTTTTGAGATCATATCGGGACAATCATTTTGACGGGACCCTTTGCGCAAGCTCATGGAAGTCAGAATAACCCAATCTCCGGGGCTCCGCAAGCCTCCCGGAGATTGGCTCTAGTGAACGTTCTGCTCCTCCTCGTACTTCTTGCCTTCCTTCTCCTCAAAGTCGAAGGGCTTGAAGTGGTACTCAAAAATCGTCTTGATGGCAAAGGGGGAGCTCACCGGCGTCAACCCCGTTCCCACCCCGATGTTCCAGTCGATGTGATCTCCGATGGCAAAGTTCCAGCTCTGGAAGATGAACTGCTGCTGCATCGCCAGATACTGTGACTGAGGTCCGCCGAGAGGACCCATGTTGTTGATTGTTCCGTCCTCCCCGAAGGCTTCGATCCCGGCGTTCACATTGTCGGCCAGAAGGTAGTAGAGTCCTGCCGAATAGGAAAACTCGGGGGGATAGTTCGGTTCGGAGCCGTCGGTAGCGAACATGAAGCTTCCGTTGATGTCGAAGATAAAGCGGTCGATCTTCTTCTCCGCGATCAGGATGATATCGAGGAAGGACTGCATGCCGGTCCCGCCTCCCGGGGCCCAGTACTCGATCTGGACGGCCGGATCGATGAAGTCGGGGATGCGGGGGAGGCGAAGCCGGGTTGTGATGGCCCGCGTCTGAAGATAGGAGTATGTCTGCCCACCGCCTGCGATGAAATCCACATAGGTCCCCAGCGTCCACCAGTCCGTGACACCGAACTCGACGACATAGGTCGAAAAGAGGAGGTCGGCGTTCCGTATATTCGACCCGTAGACCGACTCGGCCGTCTTGTTGGGAAGGAGGACCGTCTGCCAGGTCCCGAGGCTCACCTCACCCTGTTCGGGCGTTTCGTAGGGGTAGATAATAAAGTCGCGGAACGGATCGGCACCGGCCGTCACGGGGCGAAGCCCCCCCAGAAGGATCAATCCGGAAAAAAAGAGCAGGAAGGAAAAAAGAGCTTTCGAGGCCGCAGACGGCCGAAGGGATCCCTGACCTTCTCTTTTCAAGACAGTCCTTTTCTGTTGGGCGGGAACCCCCGCGTCACAAGACTTCCGGAAGACTTACAGCCTTCGGACGGACAAAACCACCGGACCGGGCAGATCCGTAGCGGCCGGCCAAACTCTCTTGCCGCAGGCATACCCGGAGCATTGGGAGAGTGTCTGGAGATTTTTCAAGGGATATTGTCAGGGAAATCTGAAAACAATTTATAGTTTTTTTTTCATGATTTGTAAAGCCTCTAGAAGAGAACGGGGGAGGAGCCGGGTCCTCGGGTCTTCCGCAGCAAACCCGGGACCATTGTCTTCCTTCTCCTTCTCATCTATCATTTAAATCATGAGACATCCCAAGACACTGTAATCACCTTGTCCGAAACGCCAAACAGGAAAGGATCCCTTGAACTCTATCAAGCGGGAGCCCGTCGGGTCCCATGGTGACCTTGCAGCTCTCCGGCACAGTGCCGCCCATGTTCTTGCCCAGGCAGTGAAACGCCTTTTTCCTTCCGTCCAGGTTGGCATCGGCCCCGCCACCGAGGAAGGTTTCTACTACGACTTTCGCTTTGACCGGCCCTTTTCGCCCCAGGATCTCGAAAAGATCGAAGAGGAGATGCGGAAGATCATTTCTGCCGGAGCGCCCATCGTGCGCCGTCCCCTCTCCCGTGAGGAGGCTCGGGATCTCTTTGAAAAGACGGGAGAGCCGTTCAAGCTCGAAATTCTTCATTCCATTCCCTCGGATGCCGAAATCACCGTCTATGATCAGGGGGAGTTCACCGACCTCTGCCGGGGCCCGCACCTGCCGGATACGGCAATGATCGGAGCCGTCAAGCTTCTCTCCTCGTCGGGCGCCTACTGGAAAGGCATCGAAACAAATCCCTCCCTCCAGCGGATCTATGGAACGGCCTTCCATACCCAGAAGGAGCTCGACGCCTACCTCGACCGCCTTGAAGAGATCCGCCAGCGCGACCACAGAAAGATCGGCAAGGAGCAGGGCTTTTTCCGGACCCTCGACGAAAACGGAGCCGGGATGGTTCTCTGGCTTCCAAGGGGCGCAAGGATCCGCCGCGTCATCGAGGAGATCTGGAAGACCCGCCACGACCGCCACGGATACCAGTACGTCTACACCCCCCATATCGCCCGTCTTGACCTCTGGAAGCAGTCCGGCCACTGGGACTTCTACCGGGACAGCATGTTCTCCCCGATGGAGATCGAAGGCTCGGAGTTCGAGCTCAAGCCGATGAACTGCCCCTTCCACATTCTGATCTTCAAGGAGTCCATCCGGAGCTACCGGGATCTTCCTGTCCGCCTCGCCGAACTCGGTACGGTCTACCGGTACGAACGTTCCGGAACCCTCCATGGTCTTCTGCGAGTCCGGGGCTTTACCCAGGACGATGCCCACATCTTCTGCCGTCCCGAGGATATCGCCTCCGAGATCGGCAAGGTTCTGACACTCGTCGATGAGATGCTCTCCCCCTTCGGCTTTACGAACCGCTCGGTCTACCTCTCCACCCGTCCCGAGGGATCGGTTGGCAGCGACGAGAACTGGGCCCTGGCCACCGGCGCCCTCGAAGAAGCACTCAAGACCGCGGGGATCCCTTACGAGATTGATCCGGGCGAAGGGGTCTTTTACGGCCCCAAGATCGACATGAAGTTCCACGATGTTCTCGGACGGACCTGGCAGCTTTCGACCATCCAGGTCGACTTCAATCTTCCAGAGAAGTTCGACATCACCTACCGCGACTCCTCCGGAAACGCCGTCCGACCCATCATGATCCACCGGGCCCTCCTCGGGTCGGTCGAACGCTTCTTCGGCATTCTCGTCGAACATTTCAAGGGGGCCTTTCCTCTCTGGCTCGCCCCCGAACAGGTCGCGATCCTTACGATCGCCGACCGGCACATTCCCTACGCGACGACACTCGCCTCCGAGCTCGAACGCGAAGGAATCCGCGTCTCCACCGACTTCCGGAACGAAAAGATCGGGGCCAAGATCCGGGAAGCCCAGATGATGAAAGTCCCCCAGATGTGGATCGTGGGGGATCGCGAATCGGAGGAGCAAACGGTCTCCGTCAGGAACCGCGACGGACAGGCCGGCGGCACCCTTTTCTGGAAGGACGCACTGAGGTCTGTGGCGGAAGAAATCCGCTCCGGCCTTTCCCTGGACAAGCCTTCCGTCAACCCGGACCTCAATCCGGCCGGCACAACTCACTCAAAGGGGGTTTCTGATTAACCAGAAGACGCGCATCAACCACGAAATCAAGACAAAGGAAGTCCGGCTGATCGGGGCCGACGGCGAACAGGTTGGCATCATCCCGACCAATGTGGCGATCAAGAAGGCCGAAGAAACCGGGTATGACCTCGTCGAGGTCTCCCCCAACGCCAAACCGCCCGTGTGCAAGCTCATGGACTTCGGAAAATTCCAGTACGAGCAGAGCAAGAAGCTCCATTCCATGAAGCAGCACCAGCGGACGGGACAGGTGAAGGAGATCAAGTTTCGCCCCCATATCAACGAGCACGACTTGGGGATCAAGATCCACTATGTGGAGCGTTTCCTCGATGAAGGGAACAAGGCCAAGGTCGCTCTGGTCTTTCGTGGACGCGAGATGGTCCGCTACGAGGTGGGGGCCGAACTGCTCAAGAAGATGATCTCGACCCTTGGATCAAAGGCCATCGTTGAATCCCCCCCCAAGATGGAGGGATCCAACATGACGATGGTCCTGGCTCCAGCCAATCCCCCCCGCCCTTCAGGAAAAGAGGACGGGGAAGTTTCCCCGGAGGATCCGCCGCAATCCTCAGATTGACGGCGACCCAAAAAATAAGGATTGCTGTCGGAGTTTTTTTTCGATATAATCAAAAAATTGCGATTTTCGAGCCGACCTTATCATCATTAACATCGGGAGTGTACGGTGGCCACAGGACGGGCATTAAAGACAAAGCGCGCAGCAAAAAAGCGCTTTTCCATCACGGGAACAGGCAAGGTCAAGTTCCACCAGTCGGGAAAGCGTCACCTGATGACAGGGAAGTCGTCGAAGCGGACACGCTCGCTTTCGACCGGCATCCTCGAAAAGGGTCAGGCCAAGAAGGTTCTTGCCAACCTGAACGGCTGATCTCCCCGTCAAAAGGATCTTGTAGCGCGTCATAGAGGACCACAAGGAGGAAGAACCATGCCACGCGTCAAGGGCGGCCCGCAGACTCGGGCCCGCAGAAAGAAGATACTCGATCTGGCCAAGGGATACTGGGGCGGTCGTTCCCGCCTCTATCGCTCGGCCCGCCACACGGTCGAAAAAGGGCTGACCTACGCCTATCGCGACCG
>DAHXNG010000099.1 GCA_027366615.1 Nitrospirota bacterium
CGTCACAAGTGCGGGATTCATGTGCTCGAGATGATTGCTCCAGGGCCAGTACCACTGCCAGTCAAGACCGCGGAGATATGTTCCGATGATGATCGTAATCCACCAGATCGCAAAGCCGAACGAGTAGTTGAAAACGGCGAACTTGCGTTCCGAGTAGGTATAGTAACCGACTCCCTTGGGATTGACGTCAAGGTAGGGAAAGAGCATGAGCCCCATGATGATCATTCCCGGAAGAACCACGCCGGCATACCAGGGGTCGAAGTAAACGAGAAGCTCCTGAAGACCCAGAAAGTACCAGGGTGCGCGCATGGGGTTCGGTGTGGTCGAGGGATCCGCCAGGGAGCGAAGCGGAGCATGCTCAAATTGGATCAGTAGCATCAGGCCAAATGACACGAGGATGGCACAGATAATTTCGATCATCAGAAGATTTGGCCAGACATTGACAGTGTCTTCCGGCTCCTTCCTGACGATGGGTGCCGTCTTTTTCATTAGCTCGACGAGTCCGTAGGACTTTCGCGAGTCGCGGGGGAATATCTCCCGGGTCACCTTTTCATCCATTATTGCCCCACCTCTCCGTTAACTCTCACAAATAATCATATAAGTATGATTGTGCTTCTTAACACCTGCAAAAGATCCACTAACCTCTAGACCACTAACCTCTAGAGCGGACCGGAAAAACCGTCTTTCCTGATCCGCCAGAAGTGAACAGCGAGAAAGACTGTAACAACGAGCGGAAGAACGACACAATGGAGCACGTAGAAGCGGATAAGAGCATTTTGCCCCACGACCGTTCCACCGAGAAGCATGAACATGATGTCATTCGTCGGAAGAAAGCCAAGCTGAGGACCCCAGGGACCGTTCTGCCCGATAAGGGGGGTGTAGGAAGCCATCTTCGCGCCCACCGTCACCGCCCAGTAAGCCAGCTGGTCCCAGGGAAGGAGATAGCCCGTCCAGGAAAGAACCAGGGTATTGACGAGAAGGACGACGCCGACGATCCAGTTGAATTCCCTTGGCGCCTTGTATGCCCCCGTAAGAAAGACCCTCGTCATGTGAAGCCAGACGAAAAGAACCATCCCGTGAGCGGCAAACCTGTGAAGATCACGCATCAGGTTTCCCCCGAAGATCACGAACTGGAGGTCCTTGATGTTCCGGTAGGCCAATCCGGTGTAAGGCGTATAGTAGAACATGAGCCAGATACCGGTCACAGAGAGAACAATAAAGAGGAAGAGGGTAATTCCTCCAAGACAGAAGGTGTAGCGCATCCTGAGGGCAGACCGCCGGACCTTGACCGGATGAACATGGAGGAAGACGCTGGAAAATATTGCATAAGCCCGGTCAAGATCGTTGTCGGGATAGCCATGCCGAAAAACAGATTTAAAGATCTGGGATTCGACGATTTCATTTTTAATTTTTTGAAGCATGCTTCAAGTCCCTTTCGTTAAAAGGACCATTTCCTGAAGTCCGTCCCGGGTGCGGCATGGATTCGACACAGGAAAAAGGGATCCTCGCATGGGCCTGCAGCAGACGTTGCCTGAAATGGGCTGTCTGCCGTTTACTCAGTATACTTGCTCTCCGTCAACAAAGCAGACGGTTGGAGGCGCAGGAAGCGCCACCCGGAGCCGAGTGCGTGATGTAAAAAGGATCGACTTCCTTAACCTTTTCCTTGACCCAGAGGCCCTGTGGTGTCTGGACGGGATCCGGGTCAAGTCGGATCACCGTATTGACGATCAGCTCTCCGTCGAGGGGATCACGCGTAATCTGTCCTCTCCAGAGGGTACGGGGAGCCGGTCCGCCCCGAACGTTACCATGGGCATCATAGATCGATCCATGGCACGGACAACGAAAGCGCTTCTGATCGGGGAACCAGTTCGGGGTGCATCCCAGATGGCGGCAGATTGAGATCATGTTGTAGATCCCGCGCATATTGCGCACCACCCAGAAACGTCCCTTGAGCTTCCACCGTTCGTCCACTCCAAGTCCATAAACCGAGACATGGCCGATTTTAAAAACAGTCGGAGGTTCGTAGAGGACAGGGGGAAAAAGATATTTGTAGGCAGCAAAGGCCGTTCCCGCCATGGAGGCGCCCATAACGGACCAGCCGGCCGCCACGAGGAATTTCCTGCGTCCCTTGTCGGCCGGGCTCATCCCTTCCCCGCCGTCTTCGGATTGGTGTGTTTGGGCCGAAAGATTTGTCATTGGAGCGTGACCTCCTGTTTGATTTCAAGGTGTTCCATTGCAATGGCCCCGGTCGGGCAACGCTTGGCGCAAAGTCCGCACCGGATGCAACGCATCCCGTCCCATATCATTGCCGTTGACTGAGAAAGCGTTTGAACGACAGGTTCGTCGATATGCTCCGGAGAGATCTCCGTTTCCATAAAGGCCTCGACGAGCGGCTCCATCTTTCCGTGCTCCAGGTCAACATCGGAAAGGGGAACCATCTTGAGTGCGTATTCGGGGCAGACATCCACGCATCCGCCACAGAGGACGCACTTGTGCCCCTCGAAGATGGGATTGACATGGCAGGTAAGACAACGCGAGGCCTGGGATCTGGCCTCCTCATCGCTCATGGAGAGCTCCGCCAGCTCAAAATTGGTCCGACGAAAATCTGGATGAAGAAGGTCGGGATTCTTTTTCTCGATCTTGTAGTATCCCTTTTGGTTGAATTCCTCCGGCCATATGGGCGAAGGATTCGGCCGGTGAGAGATCGGAGTCGAAACTCCCACCAGATTCTTTGTAACACCGGACTTCATCAGATAGGCATGGACCGACTGGGCCGCCTTCTGGCCTCCTGCAATCGCATCAATAAAAATCCTTGGGCCGGTCACGACGTCGCCGGCGGCGAAGACACCCGGCACACCAGTATCCATGGAGTGGATATTTGCCCGGATCACGCCGTTACGGCCGACGATTCCCTCGAGGTCCTCGGGAACATAGGAGGTATCGATGACCTGACCGATGGCCAGGATCACAGACGAACCATGGATAATGCTGACCTTGTCCTCGTCAAAGGTCGGAGAAAAACGTCCCTGGTCATCGAAGACGGAGAGAACCTTCTTGACCTCGAGACCTTCAAATTTCCCATTATTTCCGACAATTCTCTTGGTCCCGAGACGAATCGCAAATTCCGCCCCTTCATGGACGGCATCCTCGATCTCAAGATCATCGGCGGGCATCTCGTCCCATGTTTCGAGAGTTACCACGGTCACCTTCTCGACACCAGGCACCCTGATCGCCGTCCTGACGACGTCCATGGCGACGTTTCCCGCACCGACGACGACGGGCCGGGGACCGATGGGAAGGGGTTCGTGGCGGTGATAGACCGACTGGAGAAAGGGGAGGGCCGAATAGACGCCTTCAAGTTCCTTCCCCTCGAAGGGAATGGGCCGACTTCCCCATGCCCCGGAGGAGAGGATGACTGCAGCATACTCTTCTCGGAGCTGGGCAAAAGTCACATCTTTTCCAACCTTGACGTTCAGGCGGGCCTCGACTCCCATGCTCATGATTGCCGCGATTTCAGCCTGAAAGAGAGGTCGGGGAAGACGGTATTCGGGAACGAGGTAGAAGAGGCCGCCGAGGCGGTCCTGGGCCTCGAAGATGGTCGTGCGATAACCCAGGCGAGCCAGATCGTGGGCAGCAGAGAGCCCGGCCGGACCCCCGCCGACAATGGCCACCTTAGGGCCGGTCGCCTTGCCGTAAGGCACGCCAGGGGCAGTGGAATACCTTAGCGTCGATGCCGGATCGGAAACGGTCTCTGCCCCAAACTTTTCCGTGACGAACTTCTTGAGAGCGCGAATCGTCACCGGCTTGTCGATATTTCCTCGCGTACAGGCTGTCTCGCATGGAGCATTGCAGACCCATCCGCACACAGAGGCAAACGGATTGGGACCACGCGCGATCGCATATGCCCGCTCGTAGAGCCCCTGGGCAATAGCCTGAACATATCCGCCCGCATCCGTCCCCACGGGACAGGCCTTGCGGCACGCAACCTGATCCGAGTAGTACTGGTAATCAGGTATATGGAGCTTGTACTTTCCCTTCATTTCGTTCCTCCTCCGCGGGTTGCAACGATCCCATACGGAAAGAGGGACACCAAGCTTGCGAGGCCTTTCCAGAGTTCGGTCAAAGCCCCCAAGGTTCCCTATCCGGCCTAACGATGAGAATGGTTTACATATTAAAATTGTAGTGGCGCAATTATTAACATATCCACGTAAACGAGTCAAGATGTCTGTTCCGAAATCCTGAAAAACTGGCCTTTTTTCCACTTGTCCATCTATTGGAAATGACCCAATGCACCCCTCTCGGCAATGTGCTACAATCTCCCCCGGACAAACAGGTTATCGTGCAGGATCTCTCTTTCAGGGCCGGTGCCTGGTCTCTCCGGGACCCCGCCCATGGACGGACAATGTCGAAGAAAATCCTTCTGAAGACTATCGGCATACTGACGAAACCCCACCGATCGTCCGAAGTCCGCCAGCTTCTTCTGCCCCTCCTTCCCTGGCTTGACGCAAAGAATCTCACTGTCATGCTTGACCGGGAAGCCATTCTTTCCCTGGGCGACACCTCCCAGAAAACCTTTGACAGAGAGGCCATTGCCGCCTCCGCCGATCTTCTTGTCGTTCTTGGAGGGGACGGAACCCTTCTCTCTGCGGCAAGGCTCGCGACGAGCCGCCAGATCCCCATCCTCGGGATCAACCTCGGGACCCTGGGATTTCTGGCCGAGGTCCCGAAGGAGGAGACATTCCAGGTTCTCGAATCGGTCATCTCCGGCCGCTATGTCGTCGAAAGACGGGCTATGATCCATGCCGACCTCATCAGGAATAACCGCAACATCCTTCTGTCGCACGACGTCCTGAATGACGTGGTCATCAACAAGGGGACGACGGCCCGTATGATCGAGGTGGAAATTTTCTCAAACACTCATTTCGTCACTGAAATGAAGGGCGACGGGGTCATTTTCTCGACTGCGACCGGCTCGACCGCCTACTCGATGGCGGCCGGTGGCCCTATTCTTCATCCCGAGTCGCCCGGCATCGTGATGACCCCGATCTGCCCCCACACGTTGACCCAGCGCCCTATCGTCTTTCCCGGGACGGTCCAACTCGAGACCCTCTTCAAAACAGGAGAAGCGAATGTCATGGTGACCTTCGACGGACAAATCAGCGCCACACTCGAAAAGGGGGACGTCATCAAGATCTCCCAGTCGGATCAGGTCACCAGACTTCTGGTCTCGCCCGACAGGAACTACTTCGAGGTTCTGCGCGACAAACTTCGGTGGGGGGGGGCGTGAAGGAGTTTCATTCCAGCAGGGAATTCATGGAAAAGGTCTCAGAAGCGGCTACCGGCGCGGGATTTCGACCGAGAGTTCTCGGCCATGTTCCGGCAGATTCCGGATCGATCCCGATCCTCTCGCTTTCCCGGAAGATTCCCGGGAGGGCTCCCAGAATCCTGATTGCCGCCGGGATCCATGGGGACGAGCCGGCCGGCCCCCATGCCGTCCTCGCCCTGCTCGAGCAGTTTGCCAAAGGATGGGAGTCGCTTCACCGGCTCCAGGTCGAGATCGTCCCCCTGATCAACCCCTCCGGATTCGACAGGAGAGAGCGGCACAATGTGGCCGGGACCGACCCCAATCGCACCTTCGGTTCGCCGGCCCCGCCACCGGAGATCCGTCTTCTGATGGACGACTACCGCAGACGTCCGATCGACCTTTTCATCGACCTTCACGAGGATGTCGACACACCGGGGTTCTATCTCTATGAACTGGCCCCCGATCTCCCCTCCGCCTTCGGACCGCATATCATCTCCGCGCTTCGGGCGGCAGGCCATCCGATCAACCTCTCCCCGGTCATAGAAGGCATGGCGGCCGTTGACGGGCTGATCCTCCGCACCTCCCGCAACGTTCCCCGTTATTTCAGGCAGGGCGCCCCCCAGGGGCTCTACATGAAAAGGCTCGGGACCCGGCGCACACTGACCTTCGAGTCCCCGCCCCGACTCCCTCTTCCCGACCGGGTCGCCATGCAGCTCCTTGCCCTCCAGACCGTCGTCGACCTCTATACCCGCTGACCTTGTAAAAGTGGCTACGGAACGACCGGAGGCGCGATCACGTTCATGATCGGCGCCAGCGCCGCAACCCCGTTGAGGCTGATCGTAAACCCGAACCCCGTCTGGACCGGGAGGGGGGAGGGTTCGTTCACGATATAGTACATGAAGGCCCCCGACCAGCACTGTCCGTTATATCCCAGATTGAACGACTCCATCTGCGTTCCCGCCCCGGGCCCCTGTCCCAGGTCGTAGTAATAGGCCCCCCCCAGATAAAGCCCCATGCTCGTGCTGACCCCGAGATAGGGGACAAGAAAACTTGTCCCGTAAGGCTGAGTGTAGGTCTCTGTGATCTCGGTGGGGCTGAAGAAGTTTCCCATGATGGGAATGTTTCCCGCATGGGCCTCCGTCTGGCCGAGAACGGCGTTGAGCATGATCGGGCCGGGGGCCACTGCCGCCTGGTTGAACATGATGGCCGAGTCCTCTGTGGGCATGACCCTCTGGTTTGCGTCGTAGAACCCCTCGGCAAAGAAGGAGACCGGCTGGCCGCTAAGGAGGTGGAGCGAACCATAGATTGGCGAATAGGGGGTCTGGATCGGCAGGAAGGGATTTGGGAGTGTCTGCCCTCCGAAAAACATCGTCTGGGCCGCCCCGGGAAGGGTCGAATACTGGTAGGTATCGGCGAGTTTTAAAGAGAGCAGCTCCTTCGACTGGCCGTCGGAGCCCTGCCAGAAGAGCCGATGGGTCAAGGACAGGGTCGTGGCGTTCATGCCGAGGACATTGTCGGAAAAACCGCTCTGGATGATCTGAGTCTCATTGTTCTGGGGAGCGTAGTCGAGATCGAGGTCGAGCTGCATCTGGTGGGTGAGCACCCCTCCCCCCGAGGTATAGAAGTCACGCTCGACGGTAGACTGGGCCCCGATGCCCAGATTCGGCACCGCCTGGTCGAAGGGGGTTGGCGTCTGGTAGCCCTGACTGTAGGCGGTGGTCAGGATCCCGGCGTGGGGGGTCAGGACAAGGGCGCCGTCGCCGAGAACGTAGGATCCGGTGGCGTGGGGATAGACAAGACCTCTCTGGAGCATGAGCGGCCCGCTCTGGATCTCCGCCCCGGAGAGAAATG
>DAHXNG010000100.1 GCA_027366615.1 Nitrospirota bacterium
ATGGAGGACGGAACGCTTGTCCCGGGGGGTGTCGATGCAGAGGCCCGGCTCGTCTTCGAGCGGCTGGGACGGATGCTCTCCATGGCCGGGGCCACGCCCGCCCACGTGGTCAAGGTGACGCTCTACCTGACCGATATGGCCTCCTTCCAGACGGTCAACGCGGCGTGCGCTTCTTTTTTTTCCGAACCCTACCCCGCCCGGGTGACGGTCGGCGTCCGGGAGCTGCCCCGGGGGGCGAACCTCGAGGTCGATGTCGTGGCCTATCTGGGCTCCGGGGAGCATCTTTAGGGAGAGGAGTCTCCAGAGGGTTGGAGAGAGAAGCCGTTAAAGGGGCAGTCTCTGTGGATTTTTGGGGTTGCAAGGGCTAAGGATCGCCTTGATGACGAAAATAAGAATAAAACAGCCGAGTTTTCTGTCCTGGTCTGGAGTAGGCATATCGTGAATCTCACAGGCATTGAGTCACAGACCCAAAACCTTCGCTCCCGCTACCGGGGATGTCTCCTTGCCGGGGCCGTGGGAGATGCCTTGGGTGCCCCCATCGAAATGATGTCGCTCTCCGAGATCCGAAAGCAGTTCGGAGAAGGCGGCTTGACCACCCTTGCTCCTGCCTATGGTGGGATCGGAATGATTACCGACGATACCCAGATGAGCCTGTTTACCGCCGAAGGGTTGTTGCGCGCACAAGCTCGTCAAAATGATCGAGGACTCTGCAATCCTCAGTGGATCGTAAAAAGGGCCTACTTCAGATGGCTGATGACCCAAGGTGTTGAGGCGCCTGGGATGAGATGCCCGTCAAGCCTGAGAGCAGCTGGCTTTTCAATGTGCCCGAGCTTCATGCCCGTCGCCTTCCGGGAACGACCTGCCTCACTTCTTTGCAGAGGCCCCAAGGGAAATTCAAGGAAGACTCTCTTGTTGCAAAAAACAACTCAAAGGGGTGTGGTGGGGTGATGCGGGTGGCCCCTGTCGGACTTTTCCTTGCCGGGCCGGGCTCGATCCCCCATGGCAATCACGCCAATTACGTTCGCCAAGATTTTTCCTTTGCCGGCAAGATCTCATTGCTGATCCATGGACATCGGCTCAGTACTCTGTCGAGCGGTGCGATGGCGGCGCTGGTCCATCTGCTGGTCTGGGAGAAGAGCCTTCCCGAGGCCATCTCGATCGTCAAGGAGCTGTTGGGGGAGAGCAACGACGGAATGGTCATCTGGCGTCTCCTTGTTCAGGCGAGCGATCTTGCGGCCTCCAAGCTTTCGTCTGCGGAGGCGATCAAAAAACTCGGCGAGGGTTGGGTGGCGGAAGAGGCTCTTGCGATCGCAGTTTACGCCTGTCTCCGGGGCTCCACCTTGGAAGAGGCGTTGCTTATTGCGGTGAATCATGACGGGGACTCCGACTCAACGGGGTCAATTGCCGGCAATCTCATGGGGGCGTGGCATGGGGTTGAGGCTATTCCCCGACGATGGAGGGAGAAGCTGGAGTTAGTTGAGGTGATTGGGCAAGTTGCCGACGATCTATTGGACTACCATGGATGGGAGCAAGAGGACTGGGCGAGGTATCCCCCCTATTAGACTGACTGCAAGGCCGGTTAAGGAAAGCGCGAAATATTTGGGTAGCGTAGCCAAGGATTGGGCCCGTGGCGCGAGAGAAAAAGACCGTTTTGAATCGATGGCCTAGGTCTGCCTATTACCCACAAGTCGGGGAGAGCTTCAAAATCCGGGACGACCGGAGCGTGATGGGGGTAGCGAGGGGGGCTGGACATTGGCGTCGGGAGTGGGTATGATCGATGCATGCACACTTCCGCACACCTTTTCATCAAACAGACCCTGACGGCCTCGATCGATCAGGTACGAAAGATCCTGGCAGAAGGCTCCTTCCGAAGCCGGAGCGAGAGCGCCCGGGCCGTGTGCCGGGAGTTCGGACTGCTCGACCTCCGGGGAAAGGAGCGGGTCGCGGGATGTGCGCGGGCGCTTCGGGAGCTTGCGGGGAGGGGAGAGTGACCCTTCTCCCGGGAAGAGCCCTGCGTCCGGAGGGACATCGGAGCCCCGTGCGCCTGGGAACAGCCGTCGCAGAACCCGCGGAGGTTCCGAACGGGTGGGAAGAATGTCGTCTTGTGGTGGTGGAGACCGAGGAGGAGCGCCGGACCTACAATGAATTGATGATTCGGGAACATCCGACGAGAAGCTCCGCACTCATGGTGGGGCCCCAGATCCGGTATCTGATCGGATCGGCGCACGGAGGACTGGGAGCGGTGGGGTTCGTGGCGGCCTCCCACCCCCTCTCGGTCCGGGATCGCTGGATGGGATGGGACGAGAAGACCCGGAAATGGGAGCTTCCCAAGGTGCTTGAGATGAGCCGGTTCCTGCTGCGGACGAAGGTCGCCGGCCGGGGTCTTGCGGCGCAGGTCCTTGCCCGGGTGCTCGAGAGGCTTCCGGACGACTTCGAGTCCCTGTACGGATATCGTCCGCTCCTCGTGGAGACCGTCGTCCGGAAGGACGGACAGGAGGCGTCCGGCCGCGTCTCCGAAGCTCTGGAGGGAGTCTTTCC
>DAHXNG010000104.1 GCA_027366615.1 Nitrospirota bacterium
ATTGTTTCCTGGGATCCCGATGGAAAAATCACAGTGGTTCGAGATCTTTAAATGCCGCAGTTGTGGATTGTTGCCGGTCCGAACGGAGCGGGAAAAACGACAATTGCCGACCTCTGGCTCACCTCACGTATTCCTGTGATACCCCCGGACAATCTGGCCGCCACACACGGGATCAGTCCGATGCAGGCCGGGAGAGCCGCTATTCTGGAACAAGAACGACTGCTTTCTTCCGGGGTCAGCTTTGCCGTGGATACCACTTTTTCCGGAAACCGGGAACTTGACCTGATGAAACGGGCAAAGACAGCTGGATTCAAGATCAACCTGATAATGAACTCTCCCGCCACTAAGCTGACGCTGTAGTGGGGGGAGAGTTCATCTTTGGGTAAGTCAGGACCCGCAGGAACTCTTCCGCCGTTACTCTTGACACTAACGGCTCGACCAGGGGGTTCTGCCATGCACGTCTCAGAAAAGACAGTTTTTCGCTGGAAAAGACGACGGCAGACAAGACCAGATTTGTATCAATCACAAGACGGAGGCGAGGAGGGGAACCACTCATTTTTCTTTTTGGGGATTATCAGCATTTTCCCGAGCCCAGAGCACCGCAGAAGCAATGTCGCATTCCTCGAGACCAAGTTCGGCCAGTTTGGCCCGCACGACATCGGCACTTCCGATGTGCACGGGAGTCAGGATAATCTGTCCATTTTTGACTTCCACGTCAAAATACTCCGTAGAGCCAATCGCGGCAGTCAATCGCTTGGGAAGAGTGATCTGTTTTTTTGAGGTTATTTTGGCAAGCATCAGAGTCCTCGATAATGAAAGTAAGGAATTCTTCCTTTCCGTCTTTCCCCTAGGGAAATCAACCCTTTCCGAAGAAGGCTCTTCGGACTTTCGGGTTCATCGGCCCTTGCAGTAACGGCCTCTCTTCGGACTCGCCTCCGGCGATACCGGATCCGTCCTGTTCTTCGAAAGAGAAACGCTTGAGGGTATTTCCTGCTCTGGAGCCCGGCAGGCGCGAAGAATCATCCATCGTGGCATCGAGAAGGAAGAATTGTCTCGGCTTTAAAAAAGTGCGCCGGGAGAGCCGTTCCGCTGCCGCCAGCCTCCGGATGTTGCGATCTCAAAAACTCCTCGCGTATAATTTCAAGACGGCCAGATGCCGGGTTTTCCGAAGAGCCGGGGGAGACCTGCCTTTTTACCGGATTTTCTTGTGATCAGGCTTTATTCCCGACATGCCCAACATTTCGTATATTCTTCACCCCAATGAACAGGACCAGAAAAGAAAATGAGCGATACCCGTTCCTTTCGATATATCCTTCTCTCCCTTCCTTCGTTTCCCCCCCCTGCCGAGAGGGCCCTGTGACGCCCGGCGAAGAGGGGGCAAGAGATTGCGAAGGTCAGGAAAGCTCTTTAACGCGTCCTGAAATCCCAAGTTTGTCGGGCTCCTTTGCCGAACAGGAAAAGGACAGCTGTGCGGTCATCGCCGTCCTTTCAAAGGACGGCAGATCCTCCCACCGCATCGTCCACGAAGCCCTCGAAGCCCTCCAGAAGATGGAGCACAGGGCCGGACAGATCCGGAACGAGGGAGACGGTTGCGGGATCCAGATGGACATCCCGAAGCCCCTCTGGCGTCGCTGGCTCGTGAAGGAGGGCTGCGACCCCGATCTGGTCGACAGCCCGAGATTCGTCGCCGCCCACCTTTACATGAGAGGCGACCATCCCGACAACGAGGCCTCTTCCCTCCGGCGGCTCTTTGCCGAAGAGGGCTTCGAGGTCCTCATGGTCCGCCGGGGGCAGACCCTCCCGAAGCGCGTCATCCCCTTTCCTGACAACCACCCCCACTTCTGGCAGGTGGCCCTTCTTTGCCCTGAGGGAGCCGACCCTCTTCACGCCACATTCTGGGCCCGTACCCGTCTCGAGCGCGACGGGATTCTTCATATCGCCTCCCTTTCGCCGGCCGTCGTCGTCTACAAGGTCAAGGGAACGAGCTTTATTCTCTCCGACTATTTTCTCGACTTTCAGGACCCCCAGTGCCGGGCAACCCTTGCCTTAGGCCACAGCCGGTACTCGACCAACACGCTCTCCGTCACCGAACGCGTTCAGCCCTTTTCCGTTCTCGGCCACAACGGGGAGATCAACACCATCGACAAGCTCCGCCGCGAGTCGGCGATGCTCGGCATCCCGCCTGTTGCGAGCGGAAGCGACTCCCAGGATCTCGACAGGACCCTCGAAGGCCTCATGGTCCAGTTCGGCTTCTCCCTGATCGAGGCCATGGAGATCCTCTTTCCTCCGGTGACCCACATCATCTCCGCCTTAAAGCCCGAACGCCGGGCCATGTACTTTCTCTATCGCCGCTTCCTCGGGCCCCTGGCCCAGGGGCCTGCGGCCATCATCGCCCGCTACGGAAACGAGGCGGTTTTTTCCGTGGATGCGCTGGGCCTTCGCCCTCTCTGGCGCTTCGAGACCTCCGCTGCCCTTTTCTTTTCCTCCGAGAGGGGAATTATCCGGGCCAACGACATGGTCTCCGAGCCCCGCCCCTTCGCTCCCGGGGAAAAGATGGCCCTTTTGATCTCCCCCGAAGGTCCGCGGATCCTCGAATACCCCGAAATCCAGAACACCCTCTTCGAGAGATTCACCGCGCGGGTCGCCCCCTTTATCAACAGGACCCAGCACGAGACCAACGAAGAGGAGTGTCACGCTCACGACCTTCTGAACCTTCCCGAGCCTTTGCGCCGCGAGGGGAGGCCCGTTCAGACTCTCTGGAATCCTTATGGCTTTGCCACCGAAGACCTTGATCTTCTCTCCGGGATGGCCGCACTGGGAGTCGATCCCGTGGGCTCCCTGGGCTTCGACGGTCCTCTGGCGCCCCTCTCTCCGGAGCGACAGAACATCCCCGACTTTTTCAAGGAGAGCGTGGCAGTCGTCACCAATCCCGCCATCGACCGGGAGCGGGAGTCCGAGCACTTTTCCCCGCGGATCGTTCTGGGTCCGCGCCCCTATTTCGGGCCAACGATCCGGGTCCCCAAGGGACTCGACATCTCCCTTCCCATCCTTTTGGGCGGACATGTCTCCTCCCTGCCCCTTCCGACCGACCGCTACAGAAGTCTGGCAAAGGACCATGGAACCTATCTGCTCGAAGATCTTCCCCGGTACTTTCCCCGCGAGGCGATCCGCATCCTCGATTCGACGATGGAAGAGCATGAAACCCTTTCGGATGCGCTCGTGCGTCTGGGCGACGAGGCCGTCTCCGCGGCCCTGTCTGGAGCCGAGATCCTGATCGTCGACGATACGCGGGCCCTCCTTCCGGGACGTCTCTGGGTCGAACCGGCACTGACCCTCGCCTCGGTCGACCGTGCGCTCAGGCGAAGTCCCGTTGCCGCCGGAACCCCCAACCTCCGCCGACTTCTTTCCCTTGTCGTTCACAGCGGGGCCTTTCGGAACCTTCACGACCTTATCTTCTACTTTGCCATGGGCGCCGACGCCATGTGTCCCTCCCTCATGATCGAGTCGGTCCTCGTCCCCGAAAAGGGGGCCGGAGCCTTTTCCGAGGAGGAGTGTTCGGCGCGGATCGACCGCACAGTCTCGTCGATCCACAAGGGAATCGAAAAGATCATCTCCACCATGGGGATCCATGAGATGCGCGGCTACGGACGGCTCATGAGCTCGATCGGCCTGTCGGTCGAGGTCTCCCAGCTCTTTACGACCCCCAACTTCTTCACCAGCGAAAAGTCCGGCCTCTCGTGGTCGAGGATCCAGGGGGAGGCCCGCGCCCGGGCCCCCTTCTTCCAGTCGACGAAGACGGACAAGCCCTCCCGGGTCTTCCATCTCTACCCCAAGGTCTGGAAACTCGCCCTCGATGTGGCCAACTCCAACGAGCCCTACGAGAAGTACCAGGAGAAGCTCTCGGGAATCGAAGCCGAAAATCCCATCTCCATCCGCCACCTCCTCGACCTGGTTCCCCATGGCGATCCCCTCTCTCCGGAGAGGGTGGATGTTACCGTTTTGAACCAGGCCTATCCCTTCGTGATCAGCTCCATGAGTTTCGGCTCCCAGGGGGAGGTCGCCTACCGGGCCTACGCCGAGGCGAGCGAACAGCTGGGGATCCTCTCCCTCAACGGAGAGGGAGGCGAGATTGCGGACATGATCGGCAAGTATCCGAAGAGCCGGGGACAGCAGATCGCCTCCGGCCGCTTCGGGGTGAACATTCGCCTTCTGAACTCCTCCGGCCTTCTCGAGATCAAGATCGGCCAGGGGGCCAAGCCCGGCGAGGGGGGACACCTTCCCGGACGAAAGGTCTCCCCAAAAATCGCCAGGGCCCGTCGGGCCAACCAGGGGGTCGATCTCATCTCCCCCTCGAACAACCACGACCTCTATTCGATCGAGGACCTCGCCCAGCTGGTGGCCGAGCTCAAGAGCGCAAATCCCCGCGCCCGCATCATCGTCAAGATCCCGGTCATCCCGGGGGTCGGCACGATCGGCATCGGGATAGCGAAGGCCGGGGCGGACATCATCACCGTAAGCGGTTATGACGGCGGGACGGGTGCGGCGCGGCTCCATGCCCTCAAATATGTCGGTCTCCCGGTCGAGATCGGCGTCTCCGAAGTCCACCGCGCCCTCCTGTCGGCCGGCCTCCGCGACCAGGTGGAGCTCTGGGGGGACGGGGGACTCAAATCATCCGTCGACGTGGTCAAGCTCATGTGCCTGGGGGCCAACCGGGTGGGCTTTGCGACTTTGCCCATGGTGGCGATCGGTTGCACCATCTGCCGGGAATGCCAGACCGACACCTGCCATGTCGGCATCGCGACCCAGATCGAAAACGAGGAGGAGGCGAAAAAGCACGGTCTCAAGCGCTTCGTTCCCCGGGACTACGACTTTGCCGTGCGCCAGCTTGTGCACTTCTTCCGGGCGATGGGCGAGGACTTCCGGAAGATCCTCGGGGGTCTTGGGGTCTCCAATGCCCAGTCCATCGTCGGCAACACCGGCTACCTCGCCCAGATGCGCCATGCCGACAAGCTCGACCTCACCTCCCTTTTGAACCCCCTCCCCTACGGCGTGGATATCGAAGGGGTCTGCGGAATCGGCGGGACTCCGGATGTGACGATGACGGAGAAAATCACCGAGGAGGTTCTCCGCGAACTCCGGAAGAACCCGACCGCCGTCTCCGTCTCGGTGGCGTCGGTCAACTCCCAGGACCGGAACATCGGAACCCACCTCTCCGGGGTCCTGACCCGGGAGTTCCCCTCCCATCCTCCCGTCGACATCCGCCTCGGAAGCGGCTCCATCGCGGGAAACGGCATGGCCTCCTTCATGAGCGAAAACATGACCCTCCATGTCACGGGAGGAGCCCAGGACGGCGTGGGCAAAAGTGCCACCGGGGGACGCATCGTTGTCCTGAAGGCACGGAACGGCGAAGGCGTCTACCTCGACGGGTCGGTTGGAAAGTCCCTGGGATACGGCGCCCAGGGGGGGCTCTTCCTCGTCCAGGGAAACTGCGACTCGAGAGCCTGCATCCGCCTTTCCGGAGCCGACGTCGTGATCGGGGGCCGCATCACCGGGCCAGTCGACGACGGGGTGGGCCATCTGGGCCTCCGCGCCAACATGAAGGGATTCGCCTTCGAATACATGACCAACGGCCGTGCGGTCGTCCTTGGCGACCCCGGCCCCTGGATCTGCGCCGGAATGACCGGAGGGTCGGTCTATCTCATGCCCCAG
>DAHXNG010000150.1 GCA_027366615.1 Nitrospirota bacterium
AAGGGGAAATATCCGTGGGTCGCCCCGCAGGTGATCCCCTCGAGGGAACCCCGCTCCATGTGTTTTTTGAAGCCTCCGAGAATGTTCCTGCCGAGCCCCTCCCGATAGACCCCCTCGAGAAAGCCCAGATGCTCCTCATAAAATCTGGCCACGTTCTCGTAGGGGCCCCCCCGGGTCCGGGCGACCTCCTTTGCGGCGAGCTCCCGGAGAAGGGAGAGGCGCGCCTCGAAGCGGCCCATAAGGAGAGGGTCATCCAGCATCGAGACCAGCGTGGGGGAGAAGGTCATGGTGATCCGGAAGCCGACCCCTTCCCGGTCGAGACGGTCGAACATCGCGAGAAGCGGGAGGTAGGTCTCGAGCAACCCCTCGAAGAACCAGTTCTCCTCGAGAAAGATCGCGTGGTCGGGATGGCGCACATAAGGAAGGTGGGCGTGGAGGACAAAGACGAGATTCCCGCGGGGTGTGCCCATGGTCGGTCCTTTCTGTCCGGGTCAGTCCCGGAGCGTCTGCATGCGTGGCGAGATGCGCATTGGATGGATCACTCTTCCAGGTCGGGCAGCTGGCGCATATACGGGATCTCAAAGCCGGGCTTCGACTTGCGGAGATTCCCCATGATGAGGGTCACATCATCGTTGGGTCCCTGTATGTAGAGAGGCTTTCCGTCCATCCCATAGGAAAAGGTTGACTCAAAGGGCCGGTCCGGCTCGAAGGCCGGGGCGATCTCCTCCCAGTCCATATGGGGAGTTTGCCCGAACTCTCCGGCATAGGCGATGGCCCCCAGAACGAAGCTCCAGACCTCCTCGTAAGACACCTCGACAGGCGTCATGTCGATGTCGGCATCATCATCGCTTTTTTCTTCGATCCCGGCACGTTCTTCGTCGGTCAGAAGAAGCTCTCCGGTCGGCCCGAAGGAGGCGTGGGCCCCCTTCCCCTCGATCCATGCCTGTATAAAGGGCATCATCTCGAAGTCGACCAGCCTGCACCGCACGTCGGCCGGCGAGGCGGCCCGCTCCCACAGACAGTCCTTGACCCCGAGAAAGAGCCGGTCCACGAGCGCCGACACAATAAGGAAGCCCCCCTCCGGAATGGAGCGGACAACCACGGCCATGACGAGCCCCATGGGTTTCTTGTAGCAGGCGGTGAGCCAGCTTGAGACGACCGGAAGGCGGGAGGGGTCGGAGAGGAGGCGGGCGAGCTCCTCCCGGTAGAGCGGACCGCTCCGGGGGATCTTCCGGCAGCAGAACTTGTATTTATTCCCGCTTCCGCAGGGACAGTATCCGTAAGAGTCGGGCTTCGTCCTGATCATCGGGCCTCCGGGAAATACCTTGTCACGACGAAGGAGGTCTTCGAAAGGCCCAGCTTCGTAAAGAGGGAGACGAACATCGCCTCGAGATCCTGCATGATCCGGTCGAGAACCGGGGTGGGGATCTCAAGGAGCGCCTTCTTGAAGGGGCCATAGAGCCGCTTTCTGTTCTTGTAGAAGAACTGCTCCTCCGTCTCTCCCGCCTTTTTCTCGCCCGCGAACTCCCTGGCCATGTAGGCTTCCATCTCTTTTTTGAGGGCCTGCGGGAAGGACGGATGGTCGAAGACCGCGTTCTGGAAGCCGGTCGCGAGATGGATCTCGAGGGTTCTGACCCGGGGAAAGTGGTCGAAGAGGTCCGGGGGAAGAGTCGAGGCCCCGTGCTGGACGGCCCCGCCCATGCGGTAGCGGCTCCGTGCCAGCTCGCCAAGGGCCTCGAGGGTGGAAAAGTCGAGGTTCACGGGAGCGATGCGCCCGTCCGGAAGGGGGACCCCTCCGTGGGAGGTGCCCGTCTGGACGCTGATCTTGCTGATCCCCGTCGCCCGGGGGTCGAGCCTCGCGAGCTCCTCCTGGTAGACCGCCATGAAGGCATCGAGCTCTGCCGGATTGGAGTTCTCCTTGCCCACCTCCCCGATCTCGCCCCCCACCGAGACGGGCCCGTGGGAGTGATCTGGCCCGTCGGGCCTGTCGGGAGTGATCTGGCGGATAAAGTGAGTGAGAAGCGCCGTCATCCGGCCGTTCTCCCTCTGCTGGTCCCGGAGGTCGGAGGGTTCGAGGGTAACGAGCGTCGAGGCGTCGATGTCGATGTTGCGGTAGCCTGCGTCGATCGACTCCTGTATGAGCTTCTTCAAGCCCAGGATCTCGGCCTCGGGATCCTTCGCGTAGCTCTTGGCATTGAACTGGTAGTGGTCCCCCTGGACGAAGACCGGCCCCGTGACCCCTTCGGCCAGGGCTCCGGCCATCACGAGTCCCGCGTACTCCATGGGCCGCTGGAAGGAGTAGCCGATCTCGCTCTTGGCGAGCTCGAAGAGCACCGGCCCTCCGGAGATCGCCTTCAGGGCCCGGAAGATGTGCCGCACGGTCAGGAAGGTGAGCCCCCGGATGTTGATCGCCGGAACGGTGAAGCCCGTGACCTCCCCCCGCCCGATGGCCCGGTAAAGGGGCTCGATCGAGGCAAGACGCGCTCCTGATCGGTGAAAAGCCTCGCGGATAAGGCGAAAGGCTGCCGTTCGGATATCCGCATCGGGGGAAAAGACGAGATCGTCCATCGCATCGGAGAGGGACTCCTTCACGAAGCGGGACAGGTCGGTGACAGCGGGACTCCCGCCGGGGAACTCCGCCACGTATCGATAGCGCTTCTGCCAGTCTGCGAGTGTTTCCGGTGTCTTCCCGACCATGATCGATCCTCCCTTGGGTCCTGTTTCGGTTGAACGGTCCGTTTATGCCAACCGGGAAGCTCTCCCGGTCGTTCCTGTCTTTCTGCCGTAGTCTTTCGCCCGGATCCTGACGACACAGTCCAAAAATCGCAAAAGTGCCCCGGATTCCCGGAAAATCCCGGAAAGTCCCATCAGGTCCCGTCAGGGACGGTCAGGGAATGGTGATCTCCCTGAGAAACTGTGCCGCCTCCTCGGGAGGCGTCGGGTTGATGTAGAAGCCCGTCCCCCACTCGAACCCCGCGACCTGGGTCAGAGTCGGCATGATCTCGAAGTGCCAGTGGTAATAGTCCTCCGAAGCCTTGTCCTGGAGCGGCGCCGTATGGAGGATAAAGTTGAAGGGCGGGTTCATGAGCGCCTTGTTGAGCCGCCGCAGAACATCGAGGAAGATCTTCGCCAGGGCCTCGTACTGCGACTTCTGTCCCTCCTGGAAGGAGGAGGCATGACGCTTGGGAAGGATCCAGACCTCGAACGGGAATCGGGAGGCGAACGGAGTGATCGCCACGAACTCCTGATTCTCCGCCACGAGGCGGGAGCCATCCATGATCTCCTGCCGGATGATGTCGCAGAAGATGCAGCGCTCCTTCTCCTCAAAGTGGGACTTGGCCCCGATCATCTCCTCGATCACCACCGTGGGGATGACCGGAAGGGCGATGAGCTGGCTGTGGCTGTGCTCGAGGGAGGCGCCAGCCGGCTCTCCGTAGTTCTTGAAGATCATGATGTAGCGGAACCGGGAGTCCTTCTTCAGGTCGAGGATGCGGTCCCGGTAGGCCCAGAGAAGATCCTCGAACTCCTTTTCGGAAAAGGCGGAAAGGATCTTCCTGTGCTCGGGGGTCTCGATCACCACCTCGTGGGCCCCCACCCCGTTCATCTTGTCGTAGATCCCAAGCCCCTCGCGGTCGAGGCTTCCCTCGACCATGAGGGCGGGGAACTTGTTGGGGACGACCCGGAGCGTCCAGCCGGGGCCGTTGGGGAGGCCCCCCTGATGCCGGTAGGCGAGCACCTCGGAAGGAGTCTTGTCCTCCTGGCCCGCACAGAGGGGGCAGACCTGGTAGCGGTACTCGTTCTTGAAGGTCTTGTAGTCGACAGGGCGCCGGCTCCGGGCGGTGGAGATAATAACCCAGCGCCCGACGATCGGGTCCTTTCTGAGGTCAGGCATGGACGTGGCTCCTTGCGTCGGCTCCGCAAAAGACGGTGATCGATCCCCCCGGACCGAAGAGTCGGTCGAGGGCAAACCCCTGGACGAAAAGCGTTCCCTGGAAGGTCTTCTCGAGGCCCGCCTCGGAGAGCGAGACGGTCTCGATCGGCCCGTGGAGGAGGCGGTCGGCCCCCGACAGGGCGATCCGGAAGACGGTCTGCGACCAGGAGTCCTCTCCTCCGTACCAGCCCACGGGGCCATACTCTCCCGGCTCGTCCCAGAGCACGACCCCCTCCCGGCCGGCGACCGAGATCGTCCGGCCGCTGTCGTGGCCCGCGAGAAGGGTCAGAGGGATCTCGACATAGAGCATTTTTCCCTTCCAGGGTTCAGGAAAGCTCGGCGACCCGGGAGACTCGAGTCGGTAGTCGACAATGAAGCGATCCTCCAGAAAACGGTACTCCTTGACGAGGCGCAAGGGAAGACCGTCGAGCGTCCCCGAAAGAGAAAATCCGAGCCGGTCGTCTGAGGACCCCTCAAGTCGCGCGGGAACCCCTCCCATATCGACATAGAACACCTCTCCGCCCCCTAAAAGCTCGGACGATGAGGCCGTATCCGAAGCGATTCCCTCGGAGAAGGCCCGGCGGGGACGTCGGTCGTAGACCACCCCAAAAAGCGCGGCCGCCTCCTCCTCCGGAGTGAGGTTGTGGATCGCGGGGATCCCCTTCTCCCCGGAGGGGGCGCCATCCCGACGGTCTTCTTCTTCCTTCTCGCGGGTCATATCCTCCCGATGGCGGATATGGTAAGCCTCCTCCTGGCGGGTCAGGGTATTGGTCAGATGGAAGCCGGTCGTCCGGTCGTCCCACTCCAGGACAGAGGCGCCGCGAAGAGGCGTGATCCAGAGATTGTAGGTCCGGCTCCTGAAGAAATGCTCTCCCACCCCGTCGGCGTCGAAATCTCCCGAAAGAAGGGCCGGGACGGGAAGCTTCCCCGCCTCCTCCAAGGCCCGTTCGGCGTCGAGAAGGCTCCTGAAGACCTCATGGCGGAGGTTCGCGAGATAGAGCCCCCCGAAGAGCCCGTGCCAGTAGACGTCGTTTCCCTGGGCCCGGAGATAGGGGAGAAGGATCTCGTCGGGAGGCTCGGAGGCCGGATAGGCGTCGGCCACGAAGCGGCCGGTAAGGAGCATCCGGTGGTAGATCCGGTGGACATCGGGATACTTGACGAGGAAGTTCTCGAAGATCCCTCCCCGAAAGAGGTTCCGAAGGCTCTCCTCCCCCCCCTCCCGATCCCATTTCTCGAGCCAGCGGTGGTAGACGTGGCCGATCTCGGCAGGGAGGGCCCACTCCATCATCTCGGTGTAGGAGGCATTGGGAAGGACGGCGATCCCCGTGGGAGCCGTCTCCCGGACCACCTCTCCCATCGAGGCCACCCGGAGCCATCCGGACTGGGCATTGAGCTGGGAGAAGAGGTTTGAAAGATAGCCTTCCTCCCAGACCCACTTGTAGGTCTCGGGCCAGACCCCGAACTTCTCGCCGTCGTCGGCGTAGGTCAGGATCTTTCCCCCGCGGGCCTGCCGGTCGAGGAAGGAAAGCAGGGCGTCCGGCGGACGAAAAGGGATGAGATAGCGGAGCTCCTTCGAGATGGGGAAGATCCTGAGGGGCGATCCCTCCCAGGAGACGGTGTAGTAGCCGTGGAGCCGGTCGTCGGGGATCCCCGCCAGGTGGAAGTGGTGGTCGTCGAGGGGGGCATAGGTCAGGCCCAGGGGAGCGAGTCTCGCCGGCAGGTCTGTCTCCCAGACGCGTTCTGCCAGCCAGAATCCCTCCCCGCTTCCATTCCCGAACTTCTCCTGCATGTGCCGGCGCATGAGCTCGATCTGGCGGCGCTGGTCCTCGGGGCGGAGCCAGCAGAAGATCGGCTCATAGAACCCTCCGCCAAGGATCTCGATCTGACCGCGGTCGACCATCTTCTTCAGGAGGTCGAGAAAACCCGGCTCGTGCGACTCGATCCATTCGAGAAGGGGACCGGTGTAGTGGAGGGAGGCGTGGATCGCCTCGTACTGCCAGAGGAGATCGACGGTAGGCCGGTAACCGCGGTCGAAGGACTCCCGGAAGACATGGTCGAAGTTTCCGGCCGGCTGGTGGTTGTGCATGACGAAGACCATTGTGGCCCGGTCATCTTTCTTCTCTTGACTGCCCTGGAGATTCATCAGACCCTCCATATCGATTTGACGAACTGGTCATCGGGAATCTGGATCGACAGCGTATGTCCCCGGGGACACTGGTCGACCATCTTTTTGTCCTCGTAGAGCTCGAGAATCGCCCCGATCCACTCTCCTGGCTCAAGCTCGAGAAGGGTGTACGGTACCGCGATCTCGACGACCTTCTGGTAGGCCACCCGGGCCGTCCCCTCGGAGCCGTCCCCCCCGCAGGACAGCGGCACATCCCGGACACCCGGAACGAGCGGAAGGCAGAACCGGGTCTCCTTCCGGTCGAGGAAACGAATGTCGAGACGGGGCGCCTCGTGCTCCTCCGGACGGTAGTGGGGATCGAAGTCGATCCGGAGATAGAGCCGCTCCTCGTCGAAGCCGAAGTAGAGCGAGGCGAGAGGGGAGTCCCGGAGATACATGGCTCCCTGAAGCTTTTGGTTGTCGTAAAGACCCGCCCCGGTCCATTCGAAGTAGTGGCTGACCTCTCCGTCGATCACCGGACGGATGAAGTCCACCGGAAGGGAGAGCCCCGCCGGCTGGTCGGTCTGACGCACGGGCTCGTTTAGGATCACGGGGGCGACCTCTCCCAGAATCCGGTAGACGTTCTGCTGGTGGACCCGGAAGAGACGGTCGAACTCCCCCGACTGAAGGCTCTTGAAATCGTCGCCGTACCACCAGAACCAGTCCGACCCCTCGGCCGCATAGAGCTCCAGACGGGCCTTCTCGATCTGCTCGGGAGACACCTTCCCCTCCTTCAGGGCCCGGCCGAAGGCCTCCCGGGTCTCCCGGAGGAAGTTCCACCCCTTGTTGTCCTCGGGATGGCCGATCCAGATCTTGAAGTCGTGATTGATCCAGGAGCCGGTCGCAAGCCTCTCGATGGGACGCGCCGGCACCTTTTCGAGGGCCCCGGAGACCGTCCGGGTTTGCAGGACGGGATGGGAGGAGAGACGCTCGTAGACGGTCTTTAGAAAGTGGAACCCCCCGTCGGAATAGGCCTCCCAGGGGTTCTCGCCGTCGAGAATGATCGGGATCACCGCCTCCCGTCCGGCCCCTTCCTCGCGGCGGGCGATCTGCTCCATCTGCCCGATCAGATCCCCGGCCGCCTCGGTCCCGTTGAAGCGCGCATAGGAGAATCCGATCCGGTCGGAGAGACTCCGGTCCCGGAAGACCATCCGGATCCTCTCCTCTCCCGTCCTGATCTCCCAGGGCTCGTAGAGGGTTCCCTCTCCCTGGCCGGCCATCTCGCGGGAGATACGCAGGATGTCCTCATCGGAGGCCATCCAGGAAAGCTTCTGCCTGGCGGCGATCTCGGCGACCTCCGGAGAGACGGAGCCTTCCGAGGGCCACATCCCCTTCGGCCGGATCCCGAAGATCTCCTCGTGGCGGTCAAGAGCCCGGGAGATCTGCCCTTCGGCGTCTTCCGGATGGGCGAACTCGTCCGGGAGGGGAAGGTTGGGGTGGGCCCGGCGGGCGCTCTTGGTCGAGACGAGAAGGGGGAGGATGGGATGGTAGTAGGGGGAGGTCGAGATCTCGACTCGCCCCTCCTCCGCAAGGGTCCTGTAAAGGGGAAGAAGCTCCTTGAGGATCGTGTGCTGAAGCGCGAAGAGGGCCTTCTTGTCCGCCTCGGAGAAGTTCCCCCCCTGGGCGATCCACCCTTCGATCTCGGGGTAGCGGTTTCGGGCGCCGTAGCCGAACCAGGTGAGGTTGAACCACATCTGGAGATCGAGGAAGTCCTGGACGTTCATGTCGGAGACGACACGCTGATAGTCCTCGTCGGAGACGGGCTGGCGCGACTGGACCTTCTGCCAGAGGAAGAGGTACCGGGGGTAGGGCTTGACCATCGTCTCGAAGGCGCAGGAGAAGAAATTTCTTGCCATGAAGGTGCGGTCGGCCAGATCGAGCTCACCTGCGAGCTTGAGCGAGAGGACCTCGTAGGAGTCGACCACAGATCCTTCGGCCAGAGCCTTGATCTGGTCGAGAAGGACCGGGACGAGGTTCACCGTCTGGCGTATATCGGGGAACTTCCGGGCCATGAAGGGGATATCGTAATACCCCCGCACCCCGTGGAGTCTTACCCAGGGAAGAACCATCTCGTTTGTCAGGGGATCGAGGTAGGAGGGCTGGTGCATATGCCAGAGAAACAGAATATGGGCGCTCAAACGAATTTCTCCAAGGGTTCGGGGGATGTCAACGGGACGCCTGCCACCGGTCGACGCCGTCCTGCGTCACGGCGACCACCCCTCCGGGCGAGACGAAGAAATGCTTCCGGTCCTCTTCGAGATCGAAGCCGATCCGGATCTCCGGGGGGATCCGCACGTCCTTTTCCACGATGCACCGGTTCAGTCGCGCATAGCGTCCAACATCAGCCCCGTTGAAGAGGACCGAATCCTGAACGCGCGAATAGCTGTTGACCCGGACTGAGTGGCCGAGGATCGAGCGGTCGATCTGACCCCCGGAAATGATGGAGCCCCCGCAGACGATAGAGTCGGTCGCGACCCCCACCCGCCGGTTCTTCTCGTCGGCGAAGACGAACTTGGCCGGGGGCACCTGGGGCCGGTAGGTCCTGATTGTCCAGTAGGGGTTGTACAGGTTGAAGGAGGGGGTCACCGCCACGAGATCCATGTTCGCCTTCCAGTAGGCGTCGATGTTGCCGATGTCCCGCCAGTACCCCGTCTCGGACTGGGTCATCCCGGGAATGGTGTTCTTGCTGAAATCATAGACCCCGGCCCTTCCCTCGGCAGCAAGCCTCGGCAGGATGTTGTGGCCGAAGTCGTGCTTGGAGGACGCAATCTCGGCGTCATGGCGGAGGAGTTCGACGAGGTCCTTCGTCCGGAAGATGTAGTTGCCCATGGAAGCAAGGGCGGTCGTTCCTCCCGGAACGGTCGGCTCGGGAACCGGGGGTTTTTCGAGAAAGTCCCGGATCTTTTGTCCATCGACCCGGATCACCCCGAACTCCCGCGCCTCGGAAAGGGGCACCGGGATCGCGGCCACCGTCACGGCGAAGCCGCTTTCCTGGTGCTCCTCCATCATCTGGCTGATATTCATCTTGAAGATGTGGTCCCCTCCAAAAATACAAACGTGGTCGGGGTTTTCATCTATTATCAGATTGAGGTTCTGGAAGACGGCGTCGGCCGTTCCCTGAAACCAGTGGGGCCCCGTTCGCATCTGGGCGGGAACCGGATCGACATACTGGTCGAGAAGCGGGGAGAGTCGCCACCCGCGGGAGAGATGGGTGTTCAGGGAATGGGACTTGTACTGGGTCAGGACCTTGATCTTGCTATATCCCGAATTCACAACGTTGCTCAGGACAAAATCGATGATCCGGTAGGCGCCGCCGAACGGTACCGCCGACTTGACCCGGTCGGCCGTCAGGGGAAAGAGACGCTTTCCCTCTCCTCCGGCAAGGATGATGGTCAGGACGTTGTCCCGGTCGCGCGTCAGCATGGGCAGCCTCCTTTTTTGTCAGGAACTTCCAAGAAAGGTCCTGTTGAGAGCTTTAAGGATCGCGGATCGTGCGGGGGAGAGAGAAAAAAGCCCCCAGAGAAAAAGAAGAAGGGAGGAAAAGAGGTAGGTGGCCCATTTCTCCCTTCGCTCGTGGCGAAAAAGGAGCCGGGCGGAATAGACGGCCCCGAACCCGCCCACAATGAGAAATATCCAGTCATAGACCATGCCGTCACCCCTTCCGATGCCTCCCATATTAACAGAATGGGAGGGGAAAGGCCAAACGACAATGGGCCAGTGGCCTCGGTGTGGGGATCGGGACAAAGCGAGGTTAAAGGGGGGAGATGGACGAGGAACTTACGGCAGAGCCAAAGAAACACAAAAAGAACGACAGCGTCCTCTCATCCCCTAAGAAGCACAGGAGAAAGAGAAAAACCGATCATTGGCGCAAGCCCGACTACTCTTCCGAAATCTGTCCTGGATGTCCGGGGGAGTGTCTTCGTGAGGCGATGGAGAGCCGGACATTTTCCCGCTTGAGTTCGAGGAGAAAGGTTCGCCTTTCAATCTCGGAAATTGGCTTCGAAAGCGCCTCCTCGGCGTTTTTCCTGGCGGTTCTGGCAAGCTCAAGGTTAATATCGTCCGCCCGCTCAACCGTGTTGGCAAGGACGATCATCGACTTGGGAAGGACCTCCGCCACCCCGCCGCTCACATAGTAGGAGTAGAGCGAGTCGCCCTTGCGGACGACGAGCTCTCCAGGATCGAGCAAGGTGATGAAGGGCGTGTGGCCGGTCAGGACGCCGAACTCCCCGTCCACACCCTTGGCCTTGACGAAGTCCACCTCTTCGGTGACGAGGACCCGCTCCTGGGTCAGAAGGGAGAGCATGAAGGACATCGGCTAGGCCTTTCCCTTGAGCTTCTCGGCCTTTTCCACAGCCTCCTCGATCGTTCCCACCATGTAGAAGGCCTGCTCGGGAAGGTGGTCGTACTTGCCCTCGACGATCCCCTTGAAGCCCTTTACCGTGTCCTCGCGGGAGACGAACTTTCCGGGGGAGCCGGTGAAGACCTCGGCGACGAAGAAGGGCTGGGAGAGGAAGCGCTGGATCTTCCGGGCCCGGGCCACGATCTGCTTGTCGTCCTCTGAGAGCTCGTCCATGCCGAGGATCGCGATGATATCCTGGAGGTCCTTGTACTTCTGGAGGGTCTTCTGGACCGCCCGGGCCACGCTGTAATGCTCCTCTCCGATGATCATGGGATCGAGGATCCGGGAGGTCGAATCGAGCGGATCGACGGCGGGGTAGATGCCGAGCTCGGCGATCTGGCGGGAGAGAACGACCGTTGCGTCAAGATGGGTAAAGGTCGTGGCCGGGGCCGGATCGGTAAGGTCGTCGGCGGGGACATAGACCGCCTGGACGGAGGTGATGGAGCCCTTCTTCGTCGAGGTGATCCGCTCCTGGAGCTGGCCCATCTCGACTGCGAGGGTCGGCTGGTAACCCACGGCGGAGGGCATACGGCCGAGAAGTGCCGAGACTTCGGCTCCCGCGAGAGTGAAGCGGAAGATGTTGTCGACAAAAAAGAGAACGTCGCGATTTTCTTCGTCGCGGAAGAACTCGGCCTGGGCCAGACCCGTGAGAGCGACGCGAAGACGCACGCCTGGGGGCTCGTTCATCTGTCCGTAGACGAGGCTCGTCTTGTCGATGACCTTCGACTCGTTCATTTCGTTCCAGAGGTCGTTTCCTTCACGGGTCCGCTCTCCAACTCCTGCAAAGACCGAAAATCCGCCATGCTCCATGGCGATGTTGCGGATGAGCTCCATGATGATGACGGTCTTGCCCACGCCGGCCCCTCCGAAGAGTCCGGTCTTTCCACCCTTGGCGAAGGGGGCGATGAGGTCGACGACCTTGATGCCGGTCTCGAAGACCTCGGTGGCGGAGGCGAGCTGGTCGAAGGCGGGAGGATCGACGTGGATGGGACGCATGTGCTCGGTCGAGATCGGGCCTCCGTCGTCGATGGGAGCCCCCAGAACGTCCATCATGCGTCCGAGGACCTTCTGGCCCACGGGAACCATGATAGGCTTGCCGGTGCTGCTCACCTTCGTGCCGCGCACCAGGCCGTCTGTCGATCCCATGGCGATCGTCCGGACGGTGCTCTCGCCCAGCTGCTGCTGGGTTTCGAGGATGAGTCCCGACCCCTCGACCACCAGGGCCACATAGGTTCCCGGAAGCTCACCTTCAAAGCGTACGTCGACAACCGGTCCGATCACCTGAACAATTTCACCCGTCTGCATCTAAAAGGCTCCTCTTTTACCCGTGTTCCGAGGCCTGTCCGCACTCCGGACAGACCGTGACAATTCGCGGGACGTCTATCCCTGCTGGACCGCGTCGGCTCCCGAGGCGATCTCGGAAATTTCCCGGGTAATCGCCGCCTGGCGGAGCTTGTTGTAGACCAGCGTCATCTGGTAGATCACTTCCTTGGCGTTGGACGTGGCATTTCTCATCGCCATCATCCGGGCGCTATACTCGCTGGCAAAGTTCTCCATGACCCGCTGGAAGACGACCGTCTCAAAATACCTGGGGATCAGGACCTCGAGGATCTCCGCCGTGTCGGGTTCGTAGAGATACTCCCCGAGAAAGGGAGAGGGCTTTTTCGTGCCGTCGGCCTCCGTCTCGGGAAGGATAGGAAGAAGTTGCTGGGAACGGGCCTTCTGGGTGAGCGTCGAGATGAATTCCGTGTAGAAGACCCAGACCTCTTCCCATTGTCCCTTTGTGAACTCTTCGATGGCAACCTGCGTAGCCGGCAGGATCTCCTCGATCTGACCCTTGTCCTTGACCCCGGTGACCGATCCCACGGCCTTGAGGCCACCCCGGCGGACAAAATCCTGCCCCTTCTTTCCGACGACCACGAACTCGAAGTTCACACCCGGGCGCTCGGCCATGAACCGGTTGACCTGCTTGAAGACATTTGAGTTGATCGGTCCGCAGAGTCCCCGGTCGGTCGCGATAAGGATGATCCCGATCGTCTTGACAGGCCTGACCTGGAAAAATATGTTGGGACGATGGGCCTCAATGGCGGAAAGACGATACAACAGTTCGCGGATCTTCTCGGCATAGGGGCGGGTGTCGCGCACCCGGGCCTGGGCCTTTCGCATCTTGGCCGAGGCCACCATCTCCATGGCCTTGGTAATCTGGCGCGTGTTCTTGACCGACTTGATGCGGCCGCGAATCGATCGAAGTGAGGGCATCGTCCTATCCGTTGAATGAGGCGGTGAACTCTGTCAGCGCCGCCTTGAGGGCCGCCACCGTCGCATCGGAAAGGGCCTTTTCCTCGCGGATTGCCTGAAGGATCTTTGCATGGCGGCTGTCGATGAAGAGGTGGAACTCCTTCTCGAAGGCACCGACTCGCGCCGGGGCGATACCATCGAGGAAGCCGTTTGTCACGGCAAAGATGATGGCGATCTGCTTCTCGACAGGAAGGGGCGAGTAATGGGACTGCTTGAGAATCTCTGTCAGCCGGAGACCCCGCTCGATCTGGTCGCGGGTCGTCTTGTCGAGATCGGAGGCGAACTGGGCAAAGGCCGCGAGTTCCCGAAACTGGGCCATCTCGAGACGCATCTTTCCGGCAACCTGCTTCATGGCCTTGATCTGCGCGGCGCCGCCGACGCGGGAGACGGAGATTCCAGGATTGATGGCCGGACGGATACCGGAGTAGAAGAGGTCGGTCTCGAGGTAGATCTGACCATCGGTGATGGAGATGACATTGGTCGGAACGAAGGCCGAAACGTCACCAGCCTGGGTCTCGATGATCGGCAGGGCGGTCAGCGAACCGCCACCGCTCTTTTCGTTGAGGCGGGCGGCCCGTTCGAGGAGACGGGAATGGAGATAGAAGACATCTCCGGGATAGGCTTCACGGCCTGGAGGACGCCGCAGGAGCAGGGACATCTGGCGGTAAGCCCAGGCATGCTTTGTCAGGTCATCGTAAACGATGAGTGCGTCCATCCCGCGGTCCCGGAAATACTCTCCCATCGCGCAGCCCGAATAAGGGGCGATATACTGGAGGGCAGCCGAGTCGGCAGCGGAAGCGGAGACGATGATGGTGTACTCCATCGCCCCGTGCTTCTCGAGGGTCCGCAGGACATTGACCACGCTCGAAGCCTTCTGGCCGATCGCCACATAGATGCAGACGACGTTGTTGCCCTTCTGGTTGATGATCGTGTCGAGGGCGATCGTCGTCTTCCCGGTCTGGCGGTCGCCGATAATCAGCTCGCGCTGTCCGCGACCCACCGGAATCATGGCATCGATGGCCTTGATCCCCGTCTGGAGGGGAACCGAGACCGATTTCCGGGTAGAGACACCCGGAGCGATCTTTTCAATGGGGGAGAGAAACTCGGCCTTGATCGGCCCCTTCCCGTCGAGAGGCTCGCCCATGGGGTTCACGACGCGGCCCACGAGGCCGGGGCCCACGGGAACCTCCATGATCTTGCCGGTTGTCCGGACCTCGTCTCCGACGACGGCGTCCTCTCCTCCCTCGAGGATCACGGCGCCGATCTCGTTCTCCTCGAGGTTCAGGACGAGTGCCGTCCCTCCCTTGATGAGCTCGAGCATCTCGCCCGACATGGCCTTATCGAGGCCGGAAATGCGAAGGATCCCGTCTCCGGAGGTGAGAATCGTCCCCCGGTTCGAGGTTTCGACGCCTCCCTTGAAGCTCCCCAGATTTTTCATCAAATTTTCAGTGATCTCTGAACTTTTCAAGGCACCCTCGCATGATATGTTTCATTCCTCGCCCGATTCGGCGGGCCCTATCCCTGAACATTCACTCCAACCGGGAGTGCGTTGTCTTCTCAGGCTGTTTTAAGAAGCTGTCGCCGGAGTTCGCGTATCCGCGCTGAAAGGCTTGCGTCCCAGACACTCGATCCAATTCTGATTTCAAGACCTGCGAGAAGCTCCGGACGCACCGACCAGGTGGGGCGAACAGAGAGCGTTTTTCCCGCGTTCTCCCCGGCCCCTTGCCGAAAACCGGCACTGTTCACGAAACGAAGAACCGTCTCGACGACCCGACTTTTGTCATCGGTCGAAAGGGGAGCCGCCGAAAGGATCTCGACCCTGACCTGTCCCGTCCTGCGATCAAAACCTGCAACCACTCGCTCCCGAAGCTCGGGAAGAACGTCCCAGAGGTTTCCCTCGAGAAGAGGGACGATCAGGCGCTCCGGGCCATCGGGAAGTCGGGATCCCAGAGTCTGTGAACAAAAATCCCTAAAAAAGGAGGCCTTCTCGTTGAGGGAGACGCGCCCGTTCAGGGCGAAGCTCCTCAACGGACGAAAATGACGGAGGTCTTCGGCCAGAGCCAAAAGGGCCAGCCAACGGTCAAGCAACGCCTCGTCGGTCCCGATCGTCTCCGAGAGCACATCGACCCAGCGATCAAGAAATTGCCTGTTGGAGGAGAAGGCCATCAGCCGGCCTTCCGCTCGTCGATGGCCTTCATGGCCTTGTTGATGTAGCCAACCTTTTGTGTGTCGGAGAGGGTCTCTTCAAGAATTGCCTCGAGGCTCCGCACAACAAGGGTAACGGTCTCGGTACGAAGCTCTGACTTCATCTTCTCGCGGTCGGCGGCGATCTGGGCGGTCGCCAGGTCGAGCTCGGCCTTGACCGACTGCGCCAGCTCCTTTTCCCGTTCCTCGCGAAGCGTCTTTGCCATCTCTTCCGCCTGCCGAATCATGTTCTCAGCCTGGGCGCGCGCCTTTTCAAGGAGTTCCCGTTGTTCCGCGAGGAGCTTTTCGGCCGCTTCGCGGCTTGCCCGGGCAGCCTCCATATCGGAGGAAACCTTGGTCCGGCGTTCGTCGAGAATGCGGACGAGGGCGGGGTAGAGGTACTTCCCCACGATGAAAATCATCAGTGCGAAGGAAAGCACCGACCAGAAGACGGTTGACGGAAAGAATCCTGTATCAAACTGAGGCATGGCCCGTTTCCTTATCGTTCCGCAATGGGGGTCCGGCCGACGGACATCACGCAATCCGTTCGGCTTTTTAAGAGAGCGGACCCGGGGGGTTGTCTACTTCCGAAGACCCATGATGATGAAGGCGATCACGAGGGCATAGAGAGCCACGGCTTCCGAAAGGGCAAATCCGAGCCACATGTATTTCGAGACCCGACCCTCGACCTCAGGCTGTCTTGCAACGGCCTCGATCATCTTTCCGAAGATATAGCCGATTCCGGCTCCCGACCCTGCCACACCGATCGCGGCCGCACCCATACCGATCAAAGCTGCTGCATGCACATCCATGAAAAATTTCCTCCTGAAGGATCGTTAGTGGTTCAATTTCATCGCCTGGCCAAGATAGACGGCCGAGAGCACGGCGAAGATATAAGCCTGGATAAAAGCAACCAGGACTTCCAAAAGATACAGGACGACGGAGATCGAAAACGGCAACCACTTGAGGTAGATTGCCAGAGAGGTCGTCAGGGTGAAGAGGACGAAGAGGATGGTGTGCCCCGCGGTCATGTTGGCGAAGAGACGCACCGCCAGGGATAGGGGGCGAGCCAGCTGGGAGATGATTTCGATCGGCACAACCAGCGGCAGCATCCACCCGGGGACCCCCTCGGGAACGAGAATCGAAAGGAATTTGACCCCATGGCGTCCGAAGCCGATAAGAAGGCTCAGGAGGTAGACCGTCACGGCCATCACCCCTGTCAGGATAATCTGGGAGGTGACGGTATAGACGCCGGGGATCAGACCGAGGAAGTTTCCCAGGAAGACGAAAAGAAAGAGGGTGAAGATGGGAAGAAGGAACTTCTTCCGGTTCTCCTCCCCCAAATTCTCGTCGACGATTGTCGTCATGGTGTCAAAAAGCATCTCCACGCCCGCCTGGAAGCGGCCGGGAACAAGGGAGGCACCTTTGGCAAAGGAAAGCGATATGACGGCGGTGATGCCGATGCAGAGCCACATCGAGACGACCGCCTGGGTCACCGAAATGTCAAACCCCAGAAGATGGAGCCTGATGATGGGGTGAAGAAAGAACTCTTCAAGTGGATTGCCTTGCAACCGCGCCTCCAATTATGACCATGAGACAATGTTTCGGGATTGACGTTCTGTTCTACTTTTTCCCGGAGCTCCCGTCGATCAGCCCCC
>DAHXNG010000010.1 GCA_027366615.1 Nitrospirota bacterium
GACGACCTCCCGGTCCGAGCTCACAACCGCAGCCCTCTCCCTGTACCGCTCGGCCAGATTGACGATGACGGCATCGGCCGATCCGGCACCCTCCGAAAAGATCACCCGAACACCGGAGGGAGGCATCAGAAGAAGATCGCGGTCGTTGGGATAGCCGTCGAAGACGAGATGGATTTCGGAGAAGTTCCCTCCTGCGGCATAGGGGGAGATCTCCCGGAGGAGACCCTGCCGTTCCCGGGCCAGCACCTCCCCGTCGCGTCGCATGCGTCCCCGGGCGCCAATGATATTGTATCCGTCGAGGATGAGAATGCGGGCCACGGTCGCTCCTTTGGCCGGGGAGGCCTGAGATCTAGATGTCGATGGCGAAGAACTCACGCGTGTTGTCGAGGATGCGGCGGGCAAAAGAGAGAGGCGGCTCGTTTCTGGCGGTGGCGCAGGCTTGGAGGGTCTCGGGAAGATAGGCCGGCTCGTTAGTCTTCCCGCGATAAGGGACCGGGGCCAGATAGGGGCAGTCCGTCTCGAGAAGGATCCGGTCGGCCGGGATCAGGGGAAGGATCTCCCGGAGCGCCCCCGCGCTCTTGAAGGTCACAATCCCCGAAAAGGAGAGAAAGAAGCCCCGGTCGAGGGCGCCAAAGGCCTCCTCGCGGCTCCCGGTAAAGCAGTGAAAGACTCCGCGACGAGGGGAAAGGGTCTCCCCGTCGAGAACGGAGAAAAGGGGCGCGAAGGCCTCGCGACAATGGAGGATCAGGGGGAGGTTGCGATCCCGGGCCAGGGCGATATGGGCACGAAGCGAGGCCTCCTGGACCTCGAGAGGGGTCTCCGCCATATCGGCCGAGTCGAGACCCGTCTCCCCCACCCCCACGACCCGGGGAGACCCGACCAAAAGCGAGAGCTCCGTTAGCCGCGAGGCGGTAAGCGTCGCCGCCTCGGAGGGATGGATGCCTACCGTGGCCCAGACGCCGGGAAGGGAGGAGGCCAGCTCCACCGACTCCCGGGAGCTCTCGAGGCGGGTGCCGATGTTGACGAGACCGACAAGTCCCCGATCCCGGGCCCTCCGGTAGGCCTCGGCGGCCGGCACCTCCGGAGGAAGAAGGTTCAGGTGGGCGTGGGTGTCGAAGAAGGGAAGGGGGGCCGTCTCGCTCGTCATCCCGGACTCCTACCGGATCCCGGCGCCCGGGGGGGCATCCCGGTCCGGGGTCAGAAGCGAGACCCCGTCAGAGACGGTCGCGGCGAGGAGCATCCCCTGGGAGGTCACTCCCATGAGGGTTGCCGGGGCGAGGTTCGTGACCACGACCACCGACTTGCCCACCAGGCTCTCGGGCGGGTAGGAGCCGGCAATTCCGGCGACCACCGTCCGGGGCATCGCCTCCCCGATATCGACCGAGAGCTTCAAAAGCTTCTTCGACTTGGGAACAGGCACCGCCTCGCGGATGATCCCGGTGGCGAGCCGAAGCTTCTGGAACTCCTCGTAGGTGAGGACAGGAACCTCCGGGGAGGCTGCGGAGGGAGGGGAGGCAGAGGCCGAGTCTCCCGCCGGGGGAGTCGCGGGGGCCGTCTCGCCCTTGGAGGGGGAGGAGCTCTCCTTGGGGGGCTTTCTTGTTGACTTCTCCGTCTCCTCCGAGAGGATGGCTCCCGATGCGTCCCGACGTGGGAAGAGGGCGGCACCCGGACGGACGGTGTAGGCGGCGACGACCCCGAAACCACCATGGCTGGCGTAGGAGAGCGTCCCCGTTCCCGGGCAGTCGAGAGCCTCGAGGATTTTGTCGGCGGTCTCGGGAAGAAAGGGGGCTAGATGAAGGGCGACAAGGCGGATCCCCTCGAGAAGGTCGTACAGGACCTCCGAGAGCTCCGCCGATTTCTCGGGGTCCCGGGCCAGCACCCACGGGGCCCGAATGTCGACCGTGCGATTCAAGAAGGCCACAAATTCCCAGAGGACGGCCAGCGCCCGGTGAAACTCGAAGCCCACGGTCCGTTCGCGCACCTCGGGAAGAAGCTGCAAGGCCTCCTCTTCCACCTCGCGCCGCTCCCCCCCTTCCGGTCGGGGGATCCCCCCCTCGGGGAAGAATCTTAAAGCCATGGCCGTCACCCTCGAGAGGAGATTGCCCAGGTCGTTGGCGAGATCCCGGTTGATCCGGTTGACGAGCGCCTCCCGGGAAAAGTCCACATCCTGACCGAACTGTCCCTCCCGGAGAAGGAAGTAACGGGTGGCGTCTGTTCCGAAGGTGTCGAGAAGAGCCACAGGGTCGACGACATTTCCCCGGCTCTTCGACATCTTCTGCCCGTCGACCGTCCACCAGCCGTGGGCAAAGATCAGGCGGGGAGGGGGAAGGTCGAGGGCCCGGAGGAGGATCGGCCAGTAGACGGCGTGGGTGGTCAGGATATCCTTGCCGATGACGTGCGTCCCAGGCCAGAGTCGGGCCATCCCCTCCTCGGGGGAGGAACCCGTCGACCGGGGAACGGTGATGTAGTTGAGGAGGGCGTCGAACCAGACGTAGGTCACGTAGTCGGGGGCAAAGGGAAGTTCGATGCCCCAGGGAACGCGGCTCTTCGGGCGGGAGATGCAGAGATCCCCCAGCGGCTTCCTGAGAAAGCCCATGACCTCGTTTAGGCGGGATTCGGGGCGGATCGTCTCAGGGTGGGCCTCGTAGTGAGAGACGAGCCAGTCCTGGTAGCGGCCCATCCGGAAAAAATAATTGGTCTCGCTGATCCGCTCGACCGGGCGACGACACTCGGGACAGAGTCCCTCCACGACGTCCTTGTCGGTCCAGAACCTCTCGTCGGGAAGGCAGTACCATCCCTCGTAGGAGCCCTCGTAGATGTCTCCCTTCTCCCGAAGGAGCGAAAGAACCTCCCGGACCCCCTGGACATGACGGGGCTGGGTCGTCCGGACGAAGTCGTCGTTCGAGACGGCCAACCTTTCCCAGAGCTCCCGGAACCTGGGCAGGATACGGTCGACATAGAGCTGAGGCGCAAGTCCGTGCCGCTCGGCGCTCTGCCAGACCTTCTGACCGTGCTCGTCGGTCCCCGTGAGAAAAAAGACCGGCTCCCCCATGAGCCTTCGGGTCCGGGCCAAAACGTCGGCGGCCACGGTCGTATAGGCGTGACCGATATGGGGGATATCGTTCACATAGTAGATGGGGGTGGTCAGGTAGAACCAGGGAGAGTGTTCAGCCACGGGGGCGGGGATCCTTTCGATGGCGGTTTTCCTGGAAGCGCGGTCCCCTCCGGGACGAGGAAGGGTCCGAAGCCGCAGAAGGGGAGGCCGGCTCGTTTGCGAAGGCGACAGGGGCCCACTCGGAGTCCGGATCGGAAGAAGCGTCTCGGGAGGAGCAGCCGCGGGCAGGCTTCGCCTCTCCCTCCGACTCCGCACCGGGACCGCCCTGGGAAAGTTCAAAGGAGAGACAGCACTTGAGACGTCCGCACATTCCGGTCGACCGGAGGGAGGCGGGTTCGGCGTCCATCTCCCGGGCCATCCGCGTGGAAATGGTCCGGAAGGACTTGAGGAAGGTCGAGCAACAGAGGCTCTTTCCGCAGGCTCCGACCCCGTCGAGAAGGGAGGTGTACTCCCGGGGGCTGATCTGCCGGAGCTCGATCCGGCCCCGGTACTTGGCATGGATATCCTTTAAAAGCTCCCGGAAGTCGACCCGGCCCTCGGCGGTATAGTAAAGAAGAAAGTCGTTGGCGGCGAAGTTGCCGACCGACTCGATAAAGATCATCGGGAGGGCCCGGAAGGCCGCCCGGTCGCGGACGAAGGCGAGCAGCGCGCTCTCGCGCCCGGAGAGAGCCGCAAGGCGGGCATCGTCCTCCGCCGTCAGGCGACGGATGAAACGGAACTCCGGGAGGGTGGCGAGCCGAGCGCCGTCGACGATGCGGGGATTCTCGACGAGAACCATGGGAGCCGGCCCCAGACGGCTCTCTCCCAGAATCCTCTCCTGGCGGAGAAAGGGCGGCTCACTTCCCTCTTCGGATCGCGGGGCCCAAAGGGCGATGTTGGGGCCGATCCTCTTCAGCTGGGCGGTGAGGATCCAGACAGGACCGGAACCCGGACCCGGAGCGGGAGAGGACAAGGGGGCCGTCGCGGCCGAAGACCTGTATGTGGAAGACCGTACGCGCATTTCTATTTTCCGTTCCCCTTCGGGGAGAAGAGCTCCCCGATCTGTCCCAGAAACTGTTCGAGGGCCAGCCCGCGGTTGATATTGTGCACCGCCAGACGCCGCATCTCTCCTATCCTATCATGGAGGCTCGCCCGGAGAAAGTCCGGGCCCTCCCGGGCGTAGAGGGCGGGAAGGGAGGTCTCGCTCCATCCGGGAAGGGCGGAAAGGCCGGCGGCGACACGTTCGGCCGAGAGAAGGAGGCGTTCGAGGCCGTCGAGAAAGATCTCGAAGCCCTCCTTCTCCGAGAGGGAGGGGAAGGCCTCCGCCACCGCCTGCTGATCGACTTTTCCGCCGGCGCCTATGGCTCCGAGGAAGGAGCGGGTTCCCGCCACGGGATCCGAGGGAGGGGCATCGAGCAGAAAGAGGAGCCGCCCGACAGATCCCCCCGCCATCGCGACCGCCCGTTCGGCCTCTAAAGGAGAGGACTCGGGACGGAGAGTCCGGGCGAGGGCGGCGAGATCGGTCTCGGAGAGGGGGGCGAAGCGCACCTTGAGAAGGCGCGAGAGAAGCGTGGAAAGCAACCGGTCGGGAGCGGGAGTCACAAGGACGAAGAGAAGATTCCCGGAGGGCTCCTCGAGGGACTTGAGAAGGCTGTTGGAGGCCTCGGGGGTCAGGCGGTGGGCGTCGTCGACTATGGCAATCCTAAGCGGAGAGATGAGCGGAGCCTCGAGTGTCCCCCGGAGGAAGTCCCGAACGGCATCGATCCCAATAGAGGGGGTCTCGCCCGGCTCAAGAAGGCGAAAGTCGGGATGGCGGTCGAGGGGCATCCGGCAGGAGAGGCAGCGACCGCAGGGAGCGAAGCCGGGATCACCCCCGCAGAGGATCTTGCGGGAGAGGGCCTCCATCGATGTCCTCTTTCCCACTCCCTCCGGCCCCCAGAGAAGGAGGGCCCCCGAGCTGAGCCCCCCCGAAAGGATCCCCTCGAGAAGGGCCTTCGCCCGGTCCTGCCCCCGGATATCAGAAAGAGACGGCTCTCCCTTCACAGAACGAACCGCTCCGGATAGCGCCGGGAGAGCTCCCCGAAGATCTGCTCCTCGAGGAGGTCCGGTCCTGAAGTGGCGTCGAGAACGACGGTCCTGCCCTCATGGATCCGGGCCAGCTCGAGATAGCCTTCCCGGACACGTTCGAAGTAGTCGGAGCCCAGAAGCTCGAAGCGGGTGGGCCCGTCTCCCCGGGACCGGAGACGGAGGGCCATCTCGGCAACCGGAAGATCGAAGAGAAAGGTCACGTCGGGAACGAGCCCCCCCAGGGCAACCCGGTTCAGAGCCGAGACGAACTCCCGCGAAAGCCCTGCGCCGAAGGACTGGTAGGCGACGGTGGCGTCCGAGCCGCGGTCGGAGAGAACGGTCTTCCCCGATCGGAGCGCCGGAAGAAGAACCGTCTTCACATGCATCACCCGATCGGCCTCAAAAAGAAAGAGCTCCGCCTCGGGGTCGAGCGGCAGGTCGGGGTCGAGAAGGATCTCCCGAATCTTCTTCCCGGCGGACGTTCCTCCCGGCTCCCTGGTGAGGAGGACGGGATGACCGCGCCCCTCGAGACGACCCGCAAGCCTTTTGGCCTGGGTCGACTTCCCCGACCCGTCCATCCCCTCGAAGACGATCAAAAGACCCGGAGCCGGAGAGGGGGCGTCCGAAGAAAGATGAGAGGAGGCTGAAAGAAAGGGGAGAGATGGGATCATCGGCCTGTCCGGAATAGGGCCCGTCGGGCCGAAGGACCTGGCGGGAAGAAGTGAGCGGCCAGCGGCAACGCGGGCAGAACCCGTTTGTCAAAAATGGGCGAAAAAGAAAAAGCCGGTCTCGGGAAGGGCTCACCTTCCTGAAACCGGCCGATTCCCGTTTGCGATGCGCCCTCACATCCCGGAAGGCATGGCCGGAAAGGCCAGACTCGGATAATGATAAGGACAAATAAGGGCAAAAATGTCAGAAAAACCCCAGGATGCAGGGGACGCCTCGCCCGGGACGGTCCGGTCCGGGAGATCCCGGAAGAACGGACCTAGTGCTCCTTGATCTGGTTTCCGGCAAGAAGGGCCGCCAGAACGATAGTGCCGACCAGAAGAGAAACCATCCAATGCATGTCGCCCATTGTTTTCCCCTTTCTAAAAGTGGGTCGGGGGAGCCCGGGGGATCCCCTTTCCAAATCGGATTTGAGAGACTGGAACCCTTGAATTTTTATCCATTTAGAAAGAAAATGCAAGGGGGGGACAAACAAAAAAAACCGGCTCCTCCCGACAATCTCCCAGAAAGATGGACAACGGCACATGGACGACCCGCAACGATACTGGAGCCCAACGGCCCGACGGCTCGTCCCCTACGTTCCCGGCGAGCAGCCGAAGACGGGACGACCGGTCAAGCTGAACACGAACGAGAACCCCTACCCGCCCTCTCCCCGGGTCATCGAGGCGATCCGCAATGCCGCAGACGACCCCCTGAGGCTCTACCCCGACCCGGAGTCGACGCGTCTTCGGGAGGCGGCAGGAGACCTTTACGGCCTTCCCCCCGACATGGTCTTCCCCGGGAACGGCTCGGACGAGGTCCTCGCCCACGCCTTCATGGCCTTCTTCTCCCGCGAGCGCCCCGTATTCTTTCCCGATGTCACCTACAGCTTCTACCCGGTCTATGCCGCCCTCTATGACCTTCCCTTCCGGACCGTCCCTCTCGGCGAGGACTTCCGCCTCCGGCTCGAAGACTGCCCTCTCCCGAACGGGGGGGTGGTGATCGCAAACCCCAACGCCCCCACGGGAATAGCCCTCCCAGCAAAAGAGATCGAGGCCTTTCTCAAAAAAAACACGGACTCGCTTCTCCTCGTGGACGAGGCCTACGTCGACTTCGGGGCCGAGAGCGTCGTTCCCCTCGTCTCCCGTTACCCGAACCTTCTGGTCGTCCAGACCCTGTCCAAGTCGCGGGCGCTGGCCGGACTCCGGGTGGGGTTCGCCATCGGGAACGCCTCCCTCGTCGCCGCCCTCGACCGGGTCAAGAACAGCTTCAACAGCTACCCGCTCGACCGGCTGGCCATCGCCGGCGCCGTGGCCGCCCTCGAGGACCGCGACTACTTCCGGGCGATCCGGGACCGGATCGTGGAAAGCCGCG
>DAHXNG010000014.1 GCA_027366615.1 Nitrospirota bacterium
ACCGGCTCGCCTAAAATGAACTGCTGGGCGCGAAAAAGAGGGACGACCGCCTGGAGAACCTCCTCTTCCATGGAGGCGAACTGGCGGGTCAGGTCGAAGAAGGGAACGGGGGAGAGGGTCACGGACGGTCCTTTGAGACAAGTTGGAGGAGTTGAGCCCGGACGGGGACGTTCGAAGCCCCTGTCCTGGGAACAGGATGGTGCGGGGAATGATGGCGGTGACGGCGGGAGGCCGGGGCCGCCGGACGAGGAGGAATAGTGAGGATCGTCCCCCCGGGGATGTCGTTCGGATTTTTGACCAGGGAGCGGTTTGCGCGCTCGAGAAGTCTCCATTCACGCGGAGAGCCGTAGACCGTCGCCTTCGCGGCGATCGCCTGAAGGGTCTCTCCCGCATGGACCCGGTAGAGGGTCAGGACTCCCGACTCCGGGTGCAGACGTCCGTAGAGACGAACAGCGGAGCGGAGATCGCCGATGAAGGATGGGTCCACCGTTCCGTACCATCCGAGATAGCGGAGAACCCGCCGGTGGTGGAGCGGGTGGATCATGATCCCCTCCCGCATGTGCTCCCGGGAGCGGGAGAGGAGAAGCCCGGCGAGGCGGCTTTTGGAGGAGTCGTCCTTGCCCGCCTCCTTCCCGAGAAGGATCGACCTGAGAAGGCTCTTCCGGTCGTCCGGGAGAGGCCTTCCGGCGAGCGCGAGAGCCAGATGGCGTTCGATGCGTCCCATGTGGTCGAGAACCGTCGGGTCCTGGGGCATGGCCTCGAGCGCCTGGGACTCTTCCCGGAGCGCCTTCATGAAGTGGCCCTGCCGGTCGTAAAGCCAGCCCAGGCTGTCGCGGTAGGCTCCGTTCTTCGGATCGTCCGTCAGGGCCCGAAGGATCATATAGCGGGCCCCCACAAGATCCCCCTTCATCAGGACCTCGGTATAGGCCAGATAGTTCAGGGCATCGCCGAAGCTGTGGTCGAGGGCGATCGAACGATGGAGGAGGTCCAGCACCCTGGGAAGATAGCGGGCATGGTCCCACTGGTCGTACAGGATCGCCTCGTTGAAGAGGAGAATGGGATTTTTAGGGGAGAGCTTCCGGGCCCGCTTGATCTCGTGGAGGGCCTGGGGATAGCGCTTCTCGTCGAGGCGCGCCAGGGCGATCGAGAAGGGGATCTCCCAGCGTTCGGGGGAGAGGCTCTCGGCCTCCTCGAGATAGACCAGGGCTTTTTTGCTGTTGTCGAGCCGCCGATAGAGGTCACCCAGGAGATAGGATCCCTCGTAGAGGTTCGGGAACCGGTGGATCATCAGATGGTAGGTGGTGATCGCCCGGGTAAAGTGCAGGGACTTTTCGTAGACCGAACCCAGGAAGGAGAGAAGGCGGGGGTCCTCGGGGTGGGTCGAAAGGATCTCCTCGATCTGCCGGATCGCCTCATTGTAGCGGCTCTCCTGGACGAGAAGCGAGGAGAGGATGAGGGGAAGACGGTTGTTTCGCGGGTGCTCGTAGATGGCCCGCTTGAGAAGGCTCACCGCCTCCGGATAGAGCGCCAGGGAGAAGTAGGTCTTGAGGAGCTTGACCTCGAGGTCGATGCGACCGACGGCCTCCAGTCCAAGAAGCCTCTCGTAGGGCCCCCGGGCCGATTTCCAGTCCCCCTCTTTCGAGTAGAGATCCCCGAGGGCTCCCAGGGCAGGGGCGAAGCGGGGATTGCGAGAAAGGGCCAGCCGGTAAAGACTGACAGCCTTCCCGAGCCTTCCGTTGCGCTCCTCCTGGAACCCCAGATAGAAGGGCAGGTAGTCCGAGCTCCCGGAGCGTCTCACCCCCTCTTCGAGGATCGCCCGGCTCTTTTCGGGCTGCCCCTCCTTGGAGTAGACGTCGGAGAGGGCGATATAGGCCTCGTCCTTCAGGGGATCGAGTCTGAGCACATGTTTTTTGTAGACGGAGACGATCTTCCGGAGAATCGGGGTTCTCTTCTCCGGGTCGGACTCCCGGGAGGCGGCGATCTGGAGAACCGTCCCCAGGGTCAGCCAAGGGGTCAGGCGGCTCGGATGGGCCCGGGCGACCTTGTGGGCCTGGATCTCCGCCCCGTCGAGATCGCCCGTCTTGAGGAGGATCCGGACCTTCATGAGCCCGAGATAGATCGAGCCGGGGCGGTAGGACAGGGCCTTTTCCACCTCGTCCTTGGCCAGGTAGGGATTGTCGAGCGTCATGGCCACGTCCCCCGAAATCTCGTGGTAGTAGAGCTGCCACGGATAGGGCGGATCGATATGGCCGGATTTTCCGAGGGGGATCTTCGTCTCCTGCCGGACCGAAGATCCCGGCCTCGAGGACGCCCCGGGAGAGCCCTCATGACCGGCGGACGATGTCACGCTCTGGCAGGAGGCGAGCATGGAGGCCGACAGGATGAGAGATATGGCGCAAAGCCGTGCAGGGAGAGACATCAAAACCTCACTTTGATGATGCGAAAGAGGGTCTCCCCGACTTTCTCTGGTATGGATCTATCGCTTCAGGCAATCCAGGCTGCTCCGGACATCCTGGCAGACGCGGCGCGACCGGACCTCGCGCATGTCCTGACCCAGAACCGTTCCGGGGATGTAGTTGAAGACTGTCCCGGGAACGACCTCCTTGGCCGAGACCGTCGAAGAGGCATAGGCCAGGGCGACGAGCCGGGGGGCGGAGGCCAGGAGACCTGCGAGAGAGCCGGGCCAGCGAACCTCGACCGAGGCCATGGAAAAACCCGTTCCCATGTCGCAACGCGCATGGACAGTGCCGCCGCGGCAGTCGAGGAAGGGGATCGACTTTTTCACCGGGAAGCGGATCCCCGGCGAAATCCGGAGAAAGACCCCCTCCCGCGCCCCGAGTTCGAAGAGGTAGGTCGCCCGCCCGGAGCTTCCCGAGAGGCGATACCGGAGTGCCATGGAGGGCTCCGAGGAGCTCGTCCAGAACCCCCGGGCCCCCTCCCACTCCCCGTAGCCCGGGAGAAGGGTCAAAGAGGCGTTCCGGGCATCGTGGAGACGCAGATGAACCCCTCCTAGCGACCTCCCCGGACCTCCCGGCACGGACAGGATCTTTCCCGGCCGAAAACCGAGCCGCTGGCGGCAGCCTTCGGCCGGCAGGAGATATAGGAGAAGAAAGGCATTCAGGTTGACCATCCGCTCGACTCCCTCCTGTCCTCACACCGATGGAACCGGAAGATACGCTCGATGCATTCTACCACAATGCGACGCCTCCCCCGAACCCCCCCCGGCGATATCCGCGGCTTTTGCCCGACCGCTAGGACTTTCTGGCGATCTGGCCGCGGTAGCGGGAGAGAAAAAGATTGACCTTGATCCGGTCGATAAAGGAAAGAGGAAGGATCCGCCGCCAGGCAAGAAGGACCAGGGGATCGTGGTATTTCGCCGTGACGAGAAGAACTCCGTACCCCAGCTTCTGCTGCTGGAGAAACCCTTCCGGAGAGGCATCGTCGCTTGCGATCTGGTGAAGGGTCCGGACCCCGTCGGGTGTCAGGCGTGCGGGATCGTAGAAGAGGACGATGTTCCCGCGATGGATCACATTGACGAGCGTGCAGGGGGAGATCCCCGCCTCCGGCAAGTCGTTCTTTGCAATATAGGTGTCGGTCATGGGACCGGAGCTGGGGGGCCGGGAGTTGTAATGAAAACTCGCACAAAAGGAGGAGTCGCCCTTTAAGGCATGTCCCTGGGAGGGGTAGCGCAGGATCCCCGAACGAATCGGGGAAAAGGGCTGGTTGCTCCCCCCGCCGAAGGCTCCCATCATCGGCATGAAGGGCGTTGTGGGGGTAGTCTGACCGGAGTTGTCGGCAAGGGCCGGAACGGCTCCCTTGAAAAAAAGGCAAAGAAAAGGTACCAATAAAAGAGCGATGCGATAACGAACGTCTCTTTCCTTCGGGATGTTCCCCGCAACAAGTCGCCTTGCGACTGCGGAAAAGTTCCTGAAAGAAAAAGACCCAACCAAGGAGACCCTCATCAATTCCTCCCGTCCATTTTCAAGAACGCTTCTTGGACTTGCTCTTCTTGTTGCCATGGTCTTCTCGCTCTCCGGCCGGCCGGAGAAGGCATCGGCCGACGTCTTTCCCGACCTCTTCGGTGAGTATATACCGGGACCGGTCGACGGTTCCAATGCCCCCTACTCTTTCGGGCAGGGCTGGGGAGCCGGAGTTGACTGGAGCACCTTTGTCACCTCGGCCTTCTTCGTCCGGGGGGGGATCCAGATGGCGAACTTTTTTGCCCCCGGCGTCTTCCTCCTCCCGATTACTGTGGGCGGAGGATACCGGCTGACGAAAGGCTCCCCCGGCGACCTCTATCTCGTGGCGGATCTGGGGGTCGCCCCCGCCTTCTATCCGGGAGGATCCTCCACCACCTCCTACTACGATGCCGGGATCGGCTACTCCTTTACGGCCGTCTTCGCCGAGTTCAAGGTGGCGATCCTTCCGGGAACGAACTACGGAAACGGCACCTTTCTCTACTTTCCCCTGACGGTCGGAGTCCACCTCTAAG
>DAHXNG010000018.1 GCA_027366615.1 Nitrospirota bacterium
CGGGGCCATCGTCATCCGGCAACCGGTCGACTTCTCCACCGATTCACTTCTTCCAAAGGAGCCACTATGGACCTGACAAAGAAATTTCCCAGAAGTCCTGTCGACAAACTTCACGGCATCGACCATCTCCGTCGCCTCATCGACAAGGCCCGCGCCCACAATAGCGGCACCTTGGGCGAATACAACTATAACTGCCCCATGGACCAGCTTCTCCTGACCCACCTTGGCGTCTCGGCCGAAGACTTCGCCCGGATCGTCGCAACGCATACAACCGACGAGACCGTTTACGCCGAGCTCTGGAAGCGCTTTCCCAAGACTCTCTCACCCGAGGCCATCTCCACATTCAACGCCCATTACGAAGCGGCGGCTCCCGACACTCCGGAGATGCAGGCCTGGTTCGATTCGGTCAGAAACGCCATCGACCCGTCCCGCACCGATATCAGGACCTGGGTTCGGCTTCTGGACCTCGAAGAAAAGCGGCACGTGCCCGTCCTTTAACCGGACCGCATTTCGCCCGGGTTCCACCGGTTGCCGTTTTTTGTCCTTAAATTACCCCCCGCGGCGTGAAGAAGGGGTCGCATCCCCCTTCCTCGCGCCCCCACCAAGAACTTTGCCAGCCTCACCAGAAGGGGGCACATTCATGTCCACCATGCTCAGGCCCTGTCGAGCGTTTTCGTTTTTCCTTTTTTTCTTTCTGGTTCTTTTTTCCGGGGCTTCCCTGACCGCGCCCTCCTTTGTCCGGGCTGACTCCTCCTCCCCCGCCTCCAGCGGCTCCTTCCGTTTCGTTCCCCGGGTCCACCACCTCAAAAACGGACTGACGCTCCTTACCGTCGACGACCCCTACAGCCCGACCCTCACCTTCCAGGTCTGGTACCGGGTGGGCTCGCGCAACGAATCGAATGGACGAACCGGCATCTCCCACTTCAATGAACACATGATGTTCACCGGAACGAAAAAGTTCCCACATGGAGCCCTCGACAGGCTGGTGAGCGAGGTCGGCGGTCAGAACAATGCCTTCACCGACTACGACTTCACCGCCTATTTCGAAAATGTCGCCCCCGACAAGATCGACCTTCCCGTCTCCATCGAGGCCGACCGCATGACTCACCTCCTCCTCAAGTCTTCCCAGGTCGAAAGAGAGCGCCGCATCGTCCTCGAAGAGCGACGCAACGACTACGACGACCCGACCCAGAAGCTCGTTGAAAAGGTTTACGCCACCGCCTTTACCGTCCATCCGTACCACAACCCCGTGATCGGCTGGGAGAAGGACATCCAGCATACCAGCCGGAAGGATATCCTCCGTTACTACAGGGCTCACTACATGCCCAACAACGCGACCATCGTCGCAGTCGGCCCCCTCGACGATGCCGCCGTCCTCAAAACCGTCACCGCCGCCTTCGGAGCGATCCCCCGCGGCCACCTTCTCCCTTCGCGGATTCCGCACGAGCCGGTCCAGCACCATCTCCGCATGACCGTCGTCCGCAAGCCGGCCATGCTGCCGATCACGATGATGGCCTTTCACGCTCCCAACTTCAAAAGCCGGGATGCCATGCCCCTTGTCGTTCTAACCCAGGTCCTCTCCGGGAGCCGTAGCTCCCTCCTCTATCAGGACCTGATCTATCGCCACCCGGTCGCAGTCGACGCGGAAGGGGACTACGACCCTATGACCCACGACCCGGGGCTTTTTTACTTCTATGCCCAGGGACTTCCCGGGACGATACCCAAAACCCTTCGCCTACGGCTCGATGCCGTGATCAAAAAGGTTCAGAGGACATCCGTCGATCCGGGCCTTCTCGCCCTGGCCAAAAAGCAGATCCTGACCCAGTTCGTCATGAACCAGGAATCGGCCTTCGGCATGGGGATGATGCTTGGCATGATGAGCGCCGACAGGATCCCCCTCTCCTATCTGACCGACTATGTTCAGAGGATCAATGCCGTGACCCCCAAGGACCTTCGCCGGGTGGCCAGTAAATATCTCGTTCCCCAGAACGAAACCGTAGGCTACCTCTTTCCTACGGGAGGACGCGCTCCTACAAGCTTTTCCCGACCGGGACGGATCGTCCGATAGACATACGGATTTTCACAGAGTCCGAACCCGACCACGGAGCCTCGTATCTTAAGGAGAACCGCCATGACTTTTTTCTCGCGACATACCGGACTTCTTTCGACAGCCCTTCTTCCGGCCTGTCTTCTTTTAGCCTCCTGCGCCCACTCGACAACTTCCCCGCAAGAGACCGCCTCCCGCCCAAAGGCTGAACTCCGGACCGATCAGACGACCGTCTATCCGATTGCGGCGATGAAGACCTCTCTCACCCGGACCGTTCTTCCCAATGGCCTCGAGGTCCTCATTCTCCCCCGACCCGATCTCCCGCTTGTCTCCTTTCGACTCGGGATCCGCGCCGGCTCAGCCTCCGACCCCCGAGGGCTCGCGGGAACCGCCTCCCTGGCCGCAAGCCTTCTCGTCCGGGGAACCGCCGGCCATGACACTTTGTCCCTCTTCCACGATATCGATCAGACCGGCGGAACTCTCGAAGCCTCAGCCAACCGCGACATGACCGTCCTTTCGGGCGACAGCCTGAGCGGAGAAGCCCCGGTTCTTCTCGGTCTTGCCGCGGAGATGGTCACCTCTCCGACATTTCCCCAGGGCGAATTCGACAAGAAGAAGGCCTCGGTTCTGGCCTCCCTCTCCGAGGAAGAAAACCACCCGAGTCCGATTGCCACCGAACTCTTCTACCGTCTTGTCGAAAAGGGCACCCCCTATGCAACGCCTCCCGGGGGAACCCCCGCCACGGTCAAAAAGATTTCCCGCCAGAACCTTCTCGACTTTGTCCGCCTGCACTACCGTCCGGACCACTCAGTTCTCGTTCTGGCCGGAGATCTGACACCAGAGACCGGGCTCGCCCTGGCGAAGCGCACCTTCTCCCAATGGAGTGCCCCTTCCTCCTCCCCAATGGTGTCACAGCCCGCCACCTTCTCCCCCTCTCCCGAATCGGGCGTCTTTCTCGTCGACAAGCCTGAGCTTCGCCAGTCCACGGTCTTCACCGGGACCTCCGGGATTGCGCGCAAGGACCCCTCCTTCTATAACGCCCTCGTTTTCAATATGCTTCTCGGCGCCTCCCAGACATCGACCCTTAACCGGGTCGTCCGCCAGAAGATGGGACTTGTCTACTATATTCACAGCGCCCTCGACGCCTCCCCCGAGCCGGGCCCCTTCATCGTCTACTTTCAGACCTATGCAAAAAACACCGGGAAGGTACTGGACTCCATGCACGGGATCCTGGGCGATGCCATCAAGACGGCCCCTACCCCCGAAGCGGTCGACGCCATCCGGCGCCAGCTGGTCGGAGGATTTCCCTTTCTTATGAACACCACGCCAAAGCTTGCCCAACTCCTTCTCGTCATCTGGTCGGACGGCCTCGACTACACCTACTTTACCGACTATCCGAACCAAGTCGCGAAGGTGACTCCCGCCTCCGTCCTGGCGGCAGGTCAGTCCCTTCTCAAAGACAAACCCTTTGTCACCGTCGTCGTGGGTCCGGCCAAGGCCCTCAAGAAAGCTGGCGTGACGGGTTCGGCTCCCCCTCCGGCAGACTGAGCTCCATTTTCGGATAAGGTCCTCCACTTAGGACGGCTCTCGGGAGAACGCTCACTTGCTCCCGGGAGGCCGTCCTTTTTTTTAGCGCCTCCTGTCCCCTTTTATTCGATTTGTTCCCGGCTCTCCCCTGGCCTGATCCCGATCCCGGGGAGGACTCGTCTACGACACCCTGCCCATCGAAACCCCTTTCCAAAAACAGGCGGTCGTCACCCATTTTAAGTGGGGCCCGCCTCGGGATGGTGCCCAATCCCCGCTATCGGCCACGCATCGGGGCCAATAGTCACCAACGACTGCGGGAAGATCCGGGACAACAGGCTTATCGACTCGGGCCGGGCATTCGCCGGGATCTTTGAGCGGATTTTGCGGATGGAGTCCGGAATCGTCCCCTTTTTTTTAGCAAGTACACAAATAACGTCTTCTTCGGAAAAGGATCGATCGTCAAGGCGTGACAAGTGGGACGGTTCGGTCTGGAGAGAGAGGCGAGCGGATCTTCCTAGCGGGAGACAAAGGCATAGAGATACTGCCATGTGGCGGGAGTCTGGGGATCTTCGATATTGAAGAGAACGGGAAGGATCCGGCCTTTCTCGTCGGAGAGCTCGAGAACGACGAGATGATAGGAGAGAAACGTGATACGGGAGCGATCGGAAAGCCTGTATCTGTTCCCCTGGGAGATCATAGGGGGAAGCATGGGGCCAAAGTCCTTGAGCGCCATTCCCGAGGTGACCGTATCGGAATCAAAGCTGACGGGAGGCTTTTTCCCGGAGGATCCGGGGCCCTTTGCGGAAGAGGAGGGGGGGAGGCGCACCCCCGCTTTCATGAGTATGCGCATGTGACGGAGCTCACCCTTGAGGTTTCCGATCTGGATCTGCTCGTAGGTGACAATCGCACTCGAGACGAGAAAGAGAAAGAATGTTCCCCCAATAACGATCGTCCGCTCGTGCACGGCTCCCTCCCTTGGACTCTTACCCGTTTGACCTGTGGCGCAAATGCCCGGGAGCGGGCTACTTCTTCTTGTGGCGGGACTGGCGACGAAGCTTCTTGTACTTGTGCTTCCGGATCTTCTTGCGGCGCTTCTTGACGACACTTGACATACGCTCTGGCTCTCCACGGGGCTCCCCCGGACCCTCCGGGCGGGAACTCCCTCTCATTTTACGGTCCTGACAGGAACTCAAGACCCTGGGGTTCGGATTTCTGGATAAAGTAGGATGTTACCGCATTGCGTCCTGAAAAATCAACGATTCTGCGACTCCCCCTGCGACTTTGGGAGAACGAGGATCTCTCCCGGCCGCAGGCGGTGCTCCCTCTCCCGGGCCTGCCGCTCAAGTTCGAAGGGATCGGTGCGAAGGGCCTCCGTTCTCCGGTCAAGATCGGCAACCCGGGTATCGATCCTCTGAAGGGTCTTCTTCGCCTCCTTCTCGGCCAGGATCGAGGAGAAAAGGGGACCGATCCCCGTAGAACCTGAAAAAAGCGCCGTAAGGGCCCAGAGCCACAGACCGGTCCCGACGATCCAGTAGAAGAGAAGCTGGCCGTTCCCCCCCTCGGACTGTTCCTTTTTCTTGCGGGAAGACGGCTTCCCGGGACCGTGGCCCATCCTCGGCTATCCCCGCCTTACAAGATCGAGCCCGGCGTACCGGCCGGTATCCCCCAGCGACTCCTCGATCCGGAGAAGCCTGTTGTATTTGGCGGTTCTCTCCCCCCGGGCGAGCGATCCCGTCTTGATCTGCCCGGCACCGGTTGCCACCGCGAGATCGGCGATGAAGGTGTCCTCGCTCTCTCCGGAGCGATGGGAGATCATGGCCCCCATCCGGTTTATGAGGGCAAGACGGGTCGCCTCGACGGTCTCGGTGACCGTCCCGATCTGGTTGAGCTTGATCAGGATGGCGTTGGCCGCCCGGCTCCGGATCCCTTCGGCAAGGATTGACGGGTTGGTGACGAAGAGATCATCCCCTACCAGCTGCACCTTCGGGCCGATCCGCGCCGTCATGGCGATCCACCCCTCCCAGTCGTCCTCCGCCAGTCCATCCTCGATCGAGACGACGGGGTAGCGGGAGAGCAGGTCGGCATAGTAGTCGACAAGCTTCTCTCCCGAGAGGCGGCGCTTCCCCCCCTCGAGATGGTAGAAGCCCTCCCGGTAGAACTCGGACGAGGCGGCGTCGAGGGCGAGAGAGACCTGCTCCCCCGGCCGGTAGCCGGCCTTCTCGATCGCCAAAAGCAGGAGATCGAAGGCCTCGTCGTGGGAGGCGAGCGAGGGAGCAAAGCCGCCTTCGTCCCCCACGAGGGTGGTCAGCCCCTTCCCCTTGAGCACCCCCTTGAGGGCGGCGAAGACCTCGGCCCCCATCCGGAGCGCCTCCGAAAAGCTCTCCGCTCCATGGGGAACGATCATGAACTCCTGGAAGTCGAGGTTATTGTCGGCATGGGCCCCGCCGTTGATGACATTCATGAAGGGGGTCGGAAGCGTCCTCGCAAGGGCCCCCCCGAGCCACCGGAAGAGATCGAGCCCCCGTTCCGCCGCTGCCGCACGGGCTGTGGCCATGGAGACCCCCAGCATGGCGTTGGCGCCGAGGACCGACTTGTTGAGGGTTCCGTCGAGCGAGATGAGCGTTTCATCGATGAGCGACTGCTCCTCGCCCGGAAGACCTTCGACGGCATCGCGGATAGGCCCCTCGACGTTCTCGATCGCCTTTCTCACACCCTTGCCGCCGAAACGGTTGGGCTCGTGGTCCCGGAGTTCAAGCGCCTCCCGGGAACCGGTGGAGGCCCCGGAGGGGACGATGGCCGAGCCCGAGGCTCCGGAGGAGAGGAAGACCTCGACTTCGATGGTGGGGTTTCCTCGGGAGTCCAGGACTTCCCGGGCGTGGACACGATCGATCTCGCTCAATGGATCCTCCTTGTGAGTTCGTACTTCTGGTAGATGTTCATGGACAGGGGAATCTCCCCTGAAAAGTCCCGGTCCTTAAAGTGGTTGTGGCAGACGGCGCATTCTCGCCCGGAGACCGGAACGGCCCGATGGGCTCTCCTTGCGTATCCCCGGGTGTGGCACTTGAGACAGTTGGCGTTGGGAACCCCTCCCGGGGAGTAGCTCCTCTTGGGATCGGGATGGCCGAAAAAATGGCGGGCCAGCTCCTGCAGGCCGGTCAGCTGGGCCGCCACCGCGCCCGGGATCCCCGGACCGGAATGGCAGTCGATGCAGCGTCCGTGGTGGCGGGAGGCTCCCGAGGACTGCCATGTTCTCCCGAAAAAAGCCATCTCGTGGCAGGAGAGGCAGAAGCCGGGACGATCCTCAAGAAGCCGCCCCCCCGCAGAGAGAACCACCCCGAATAAAGCAAGAACCAGAAGTCCTGCTCCGATTCCGGCCTTTCCTCCCCAATGGGCCACGTCCGCCTCCCTCTCCCCCGGTCTCTCCCGAGGCGATCCCCGATCCGGAGATCACCGGATAAGCCGTCTAGGGACTCGTCCGGGGGGCCGGGGGCGGAGAGCCCTCCGTCCCCATTTTGAAGGAAAGAAGCCGCCTTGACCAGTGCCACTTTCCGGTGGCCGACCACCCGCCCTCTCCCACAAAGCCGACCCCCTTGGCATAGTACTCGTAGAGGATCTGGGTCGAACGACGGCTGATGAGGTTATAGGAGAGGCGCCGTCTCACCACCCAGCAGACGAAGCTTCCCGCGGGGAGCGTGATCCGGACCTTTCCCCAGACCCGGTCGTGGATCCGGTTCTCGCCGTCCTCTCCGTCCCAGGACTCGCCCTTCCGGAAGGGAAGGCGCACCCGGACAAGCGGAGGATGGTAGGCGAAGACGGCATGGGAAAAGGCCGAGGTGCTCGAGTTCTTCGTGAAGGTCCCCGTCGCGGGCTCGAACCGGTAGACCGAGACGATCGTCCGCGTAGGGAAGTTCAGGTAGGCGATCTTCCGGGTCACCTCGAGCACTTTCGCAGTTCCGACCCCGGGAAGGGGCCGGAGCGTCTCCTGCACATGGATCTTCCCCCCCAGGCCGTCGAAGGTCTTCTCCATCGGCACAAGCGGGAGGTAGTCCAGAGCTGCCCCGGCACTGGCCACGGCCGGGAACGGTCCTGCCAGCCCCCCCGCAAAAAAGGAGAGAAGCAGAAGCATTCGAATGGACAGGATCTTTTTCACGACGGACTCCCGAGCTTCTCCCGGAGGATCTCTCCGACCTTCTCGGGGTTGGCCTTCCCCCGGGATTTTTTCATCACACCGCCCACAAAGAAGGCGAAAAGACGGTCCTTTCCCCCCCGATAGGCCTCGACCTCGGCCGGGTTTTCCGCGAGAACCGCCTCGACAAGGGCCAAAAGCTCCCCGTTCCCGGAGATCTGCGCAAGCCCTGACCGGGAGACGATCACCAGAGGATCGGTGCCCTCCTCCGCCGCCGTCTGATAGACCTCCTTGGCCTGGGAGAAGGAGAGCTCCCCTGAACAAACCCTGGCGATAAGGGGAACGGTCCGCGTCGCCGAGGTCTCCCCGGACAGAACCGCCTCCCCGCGCCGGTTGAGCTCCCGGAGCACCTCGGAGAGGATAAAGGAAATCCAGCGTTCCCTGCCCTTTCCTCCGGCCGCCTGGGGCACAGCCTCAAGAAGGGCCAGGCCCTCCTCGAAGTAGTCGGCCAGCGCCTCTTCTCCGACTAAGGTCTCGGAGTCGGCCACCGTCAGTCCGGCCGAGGCGACAAGCCGTGCCGCCCGGTGCTCTGGAAGCTCCGGCATGGCCCGCCTCTCCTCCTCGACCATGGCCTGATCGACCACGAGGGGCGGCAGGTCCGGATCCGGGAAGTACCGGTAGTCGAGCGCCTCCTCCTTGCTCCGCATCGGCTTTGTCCGGCCGGAGGAGGGATCGAAGAGGCGGGTCTCCTGCCGGATCCTCTCCCCGGCCTCGACCGCATCGATCTGCCGGTCGATCTCGAAGAGCATCGCCTTGTGGACAAAGCGGAAGGAGTTCACGTTCTTGATCTCGACGCGGGTCCCGAACTCCCCCCCCGGTCGACGGACCGAGAGGTTGATGTCGCAGCGGAAGGAGCCCTCCTCCATGTTCCCGTCGGAGACGCGGGTCGCCCGCAAAAGCTGGCGGAGGCGCTTGAGATAGTCCACCGCCTCGTCCGGGCTCCGGATATCGGGCTCGGAGACGATCTCGAGAAGCGGCACCCCCGCCCGGTTCAGGTCGACATGGCTCTTGTCCGGGATCCCGGCGTGGAGGTTCTTGCCGGCATCCTCCTCGAGATGCATCCGGTGGATCCGGATCGTCCGCTCTCCTTCCGCGGTCCTGACCCGCAGGGATCCCCCGGAAAGGAGCGGGTGGGAGTATTGCGAGATCTGGTAGCCCTTGGGAAGGTCCGGATAGAAGTAGTGCTTTCGTTCGAAGACGCTGACCGGATTGACGGTGCAGCCGGCGGCGAGCCCCGCGCGAAGCCCGAGGCGGACGGCCTCGGCGTTCAGGACCGGCAGCGTTCCGGGATGGGCAAGGCAGACCGGACAGACGAGGGTGTTGGGGAGGGCGCCGAAGCGGTTTTCGCACCGGCAGAACATCTTCGTCCGGGTCAGAAGCTGGGTGTGGACCTCAAGCCCCACCACCACCTCCCACCCCCGGAAGAGAGGGATCCCGACTTTCATCGCACCCCTCCTGCCCCGGCACTCATGGCATGGAGCGGGGGAAGGCCGGGATCGTAGTGGCGGGAGATCTCGCCCGCCACCTTCAGAAGGCGGCCTTCGGACCACGGGGGGCCGATGAGATGGACCCCGACTGGGAGCCCGTTTTTGTCGCGTCCCGCCGGCACCGAGAGTGCCGGAAGGCCGGCGAGGTTGGCGGTGATGGTATAGATGTCGGAGAGATACATGGAGAGAGGATCTCCGGTCTTTTCCCCAAAGGCGAAGGGGGGGGTGGGGGAGGTGGGGGTCATGAGGAGGTCGCAGCGGGTAAAGGCCTCGAGAAAGTCCCGGCGGATCATCGCCTGCACCTTCCGGGCCTTTTTGTAGAAAGCCTCCTGGTATCCGGCCGACAGGGCGAAGGTCCCCAGCAGGATCCGGCGCTTTACCTCGAGCCCGAATCCCTCGTCGCGCGTCTCCTCGTACATCTCCCGGAGGGCCCCGGTCTTCGCGGTCCTGTGGCCATAGCGCACCCCGTCGAACCGGCAGAGGTTCGAGGCCGCCTCCGATGTCGCAAGGACATAATAGACATTGATCCCGCTCGCGGCATGAGGAAGCTCGACCCTCTCCTCCCGCACCCCGGATCTGCCAAGCCTTTGCCGGACCTCGCCGATCCTCTCCCGGATTTCGGGGTCGAGGCCGTCCCCGAAAAGGGCTTCGGGGATCCCGAGGCGAAGGCCCGACAGGGTCGTCTGGTCAAACTCCCGGCGCATCTCTTCGGGGTCCCGGGCCACCGTTGTCATGTCGAGCGGGTCCCGTCCCGCCATCGCGACGAGACACTCGAGAGCGTCCTCCGCCCCGGTGGCAAACGGACCGATCTGGTCGAGGGAGGAGGCGAAGGCCACAAGCCCCGATCGGGAGATGCGTCCATAAGTCGGCTTGACCCCGATCACCCCGCAGAAGGCCGCCGGCTGGCGGATCGACCCTCCGGTGTCGGAGCCCAGGGCAAGCGGAGCGATCCCGGCCGCCACGGCCGCAGCCGACCCTCCCGAGGAGCCGCCAGGAACGCGGCGGAGATCCCAGGGGTTCTTCGTGGGACCGAAGGCCGAGTTCTCGGTCGAGGAGCCCATGGCAAACTCGTCGAGGTTGGTCTTGCCCAGGACAACCGCGCCCAGGGAGAGAAGGCGCCTGACCGCCGTCGCCGTGCGAAGAGAGCGGTACCCCTCGAGGATCCGGGAGGCGCAGGTCGTGGGAGAGCCCTTGATCTCGAGATTGTCCTTGATCATGACCGGGAAGCCATAGAAGGGAGAGAGGGCTCCCTCCCGCCTTCTCCTGTTGTCGAGTTGGCGGGCCCGGTTTATCGCGTTGTCGTTAAGGGAGAGGCAGGCGTGGAGAGTCCCGTCGATCTCCCGGGCGCGCTCGAGAAAGTAGCGGGTGACCTCTTCGATGGAAAAACGCTCCTCGTCGCGCCCTGCAGCAAACTCCGCCATAGACGAAAAAAAAGGATTCCTCACCTCTCCCCCTTCCGGTTTTTTCGTCCGGCCTGAACCGACTTACCCGACTGAACCGCCGGAGCTGCCTGAACCGGATTTTTTGCCGGGGCTACCGTCTTGCCGGCAGTTTTCCCGGGCTTCAAGGAAGGACTCTTCGCGCTTTTGGCCGGCGCCTTTTCATTTCCGGGCTTTGCGGCCAGAGATTTGCCTGTCAACGCTTTTCCGGTCGAACCTTTGGCAACCGGGGGATCGGAAGAGACCTGGCCCGCGGACTCCGCCGTCTTATTTGCCCGGACGGAATTCTTCGGATCGACCATCACGATCACGGGCCGATGGCCCGGGACCTCCTCCGGGGCGAGAAGAACGTAGGAGAAGATAATGATCCGGTCTCCGACGGCCCCCTTCCGGGCGGTCGGGCCGTTCAGGCACACGGTCCCGGAGCCCCTTTTCCCCTCGATGACGTAGGTGGAGAAGCGCTCCCCGTTGTTGAGGTTGCTGATCACCACCTCCTCGTAGGGGAGGATGCCGGCCGCCGCCATCAGCTCGGTGTCGAGCGTCAGGCTTCCCTCGTACTCAAGTTCGGACTGGGTCACCGTGGCGCGGTGGATCTTGGAACGAAGGAAAGATCTCAACATGGCCCTACCGTCCCTCCTCAAGAATCCTGGGAACCCTGAAAAATCCCCCCCCGGCGTCGGGCGCCAGGGAGAGGACCTCGCCCGTGGCCTCAAAAGGAAGGGGTCTATCCTCCCCAGGGGCAAACGCCCCGAGAGACTCTCCCTCCCCCTCCGTCACCGGGACCTTTCCCAAGGCCTCCACATAGCCCAGAATGGAGGAGATCTCCCCCGTCATCCGCACCGCCTCCTCCTCTGTCAGCGCAAGGCCGGCAAGGCGGGCGACATGAAGCACGTCCTTCTTTTCGAGATTCACCGCAAAGATCCTTCCCCGCACATTGTTGTCGATCCGCTCCCGAGGGGACGGACGCCCCGTCTTATCCCCGATCTGGTCCCCGCCAGGGGGGACAAAAGCCAAGGTCCTCTGATTATAACGCATTTGGACTTCCCCTCAAAAACCCCCAAAAAGACTCCGAAGAGGTTCCTCTTTTCCGGGGATGGCCCCTTTCTCTCTAGCCTTCGCCCTTCTCATCCGCCGGCGTCAGGTTGGCAAGCCGGGCCAGAAGGGTTCGCGACTGCCCGTCGGCAAAGCGGACCACCACCTCGAGGTCGGGATCCGGCCGGCGCGCATCGATGACCAGCCCCTCCCCGAACCTTGGATGGAGAACCTTCCGGCCAACCCACTCGCGTCTGACCGGCCACTCGGTACGGGGGGGCACAGAGGGCTCCGGGGAGCCCCCCGGGGATGCCGGCCCGGGACGGGAGGAAAAGGGGCGGGAGGCTCCCTCGAAGGTCCCCGCTCTTCGGGGGGAGGCGGATGCCGGGGCCTCCCGCGGCGCCCCCCCCCGCGGTGTCCAGGCAGGCCGGCCCCCCTCTTCGCGTCCGCCTCCCGACCGGTTGAAGGAGGACGGGGCGCCCGATGCCGGCCGGACATACTCCGGACGATCCCCCTCGGCGTGCTCTTCGGGGATGTCCCGGAGAAAGGGCGAGGGCCCGTAGGACTGGGTCTTCCCATAGAGCCTTCTTGTCCGGGCCCACGAGAGGTGGAGTCTCTCCCGGGCGCGGGTCATCGCCACATAGAAAAGCCTTCGCTCCTCCTCCACGTCGGTGGCCGACCGTCCACCCGCAAAGGAGCGGAACGGGAGGATCTGGTCCTCGACCCCCACCACCATGACGAGGTCGAACTCGAGCCCCTTCGACTGGTGGATCGTCATAAGCCCGACCCGCTCCCGGCTCCCCTCCTCCGTTCCCTCCCGGGACAGGGCGAGCTCCTCGAGAAAGAGCTGTAGCGGGGGGGCGGAAGGATCGGAGATCTCCGGGTCCGCCCGGAACTCCCCCGCCAGAGAGAGGAGCTCGTCGAGTGTCCCAAGCCTTCTCTTCCGGATCTCATCATCCTTTTCCCGCCCGATCCATTCCCGGTATCCCGTCACGGCCACCACCCGCTCGAGAAGGGGAAGCGGAGTCCTTCCCTCCCCCGCGGCCCGGCTCCCCTCCTCGAGAAGAGCCGCCAGAGATGACAGGGAGGCCCTCCTCCCGCCCCTTTCGGAGAGCCTTTTGAGAAGCTCGGTCACCGAAAGTTCGGGGTTGGCGGCCCCGAGGGCCTGGAACTCCTCCTGCCCCTCGTCGCCCTGCCCGCGGGGGGGAACGTTCAGGATGCGCAGGAGGCTCAGCCGATCATGGGGGTTTGCCAGGAGCCGAAGGTAGGCCAGAAGGTCCCGGGCCTCACGGCTATCGAGAAGGCCCCCTCCTCCGGGCTTGAAGAAGGGAACACCCGAGACCGTCAACGCCTTCTCGAGCGGGATAGACTGGGCATTCGTGCGGAAGAGAACGGCGGCCTGGGCGGGGCTCCCCCCGCCGGAGATCCACTCCCGGAGACGGGCGGCCACCCCCCGGGCCTCCGCCTCCTCGTCGGGATATTCGCAGAGAACCAGCGGCCGGCCCGCCCCCCGAACCGCCGTCACGGCCTTGCTGTAGCGGCCATCGTTCATTTTTATGACGGCCGAGGCGGCGGAGACGATGGACGGGGTCGAGCGGTAGTTCCGGGCGAGAAGGACCCGGGAGGCCCCCGGGTAGTGCTCTCCGAATCTCTGGATATGGGCCACCTCCGCGCCGCGGAAGCGGTAGATGCTCTGGTCGTCGTCCCCCACGACGGTGACGTTCTTCCGGTCCCGGGAGAGGAGCCGGATCAGCTCCTCCTGAAGGGGATTGGTGTCCTGGTACTCGTCCACCAGAAGATGGTGGAACTCCCGCCGGAGGGTCTGGGCCACCTCCGCATCGGTCGAAAGGAGCGCCACCAGCCGGCACAGGAGATCGTCGTAGTCCAGGGAACGGTTTCTCTTCAGCCCCTCCTCATACTCCCCGTAGCAGGTCGCGATAAAGCGCTGGGTCCCGAAGAGCCGGCGGGCGAGTTCGGGCTCAGGCCTCTGACGGGCATTCTTCCAGCGGCTAATCTGGCGCAGGATATCCTGGGCTGAGAGATCCTCCTCCGAGACCTTGTGGGCTCGCATGATCTCCCGAACCAGGGTCTTCTGGTCTCCGGAGTCGGAGACGGTAAAGTCGGCGGGAAGTCCGGCGTTTTCGGCAAAGCGCCGGAGAAGGCGGGCGGAGAGGGAGTGGAAGGTCCCGACAAAAGGAAGACGGGCGCCGGGAAGCCGCATTGCGATGCGCCCGACAAGCTCCCGGGCCGCCTTTCTCGTGAAGGTCGCGACAAAGAAGCTCTCCCCCCCCAGACCGCTTTGTCCGATCAAAAAGAGAAGCCGCTCGATCACCACGCGGGTCTTGCCTGAACCCGCCGGGGCGAGAACGAGAAGCGGCCCTCCCTCATGGCGGACAGCGGCCTCCTGTTCCGGGTTTAGGGGGATCTGTCCCGAAGGTGCAGGGTTCAAGCGCCTTCTATCCCTTCTTCCTCGAGGATCCGCGAGCGCCAGAGACCGGCGAATCGGGCGTTGGCCTCCTCGGCCTCGTCCTTGGCCACAAAGAGGATCTCCCGACCCGTGGCAGAGAAGGAGGGGCGGCAGTTTACAAGCCGGGCAGTGGCATCGACGGGAAGGATCTTGTTGGGGCTTCCCCCCGCGACGTTCTGGAGGACCGGCTCGGTGGGCCAGGTCCAGAAAGGCTTCGAGTCAGGCCGCGTCCTGAGATAGAGGAAGGACTCCCCGCTGGGACTAAAGCTCGGGTAGAGGTTGTAACCGGACTTGACCACCGGGACCGGAGTTTCCTCTCCCGGACGCAGGAGGGCCAGCCCCCGCCCTCCGGCCTCCGCCTGCATCTCCATGAGGACGCCGCTCCCCCGGGGAGAGACCAGCGGGTAGAAGAACTCCCGGTGGACGAGCACGGGGGTGGCCTCCCCCGTGGCGAGGTCGATGCGGACGACGGTGTTCCGGCGGGAAGGGCTCTCGATACGGTGATCCCGGCTGTGGAACCAGATCTCGCGGCCGTCCGGAGAGAAGGAGAAGTGGTCGATGTGCTCGGGGCTCTTGTAGAGCTCCCGGCTCCCCTTCCCCGGCTCCCAGTGGTAGAGAAGCGACTCCTCCCGGAAGCGACCTTCCCGGAAGCGGACAATATAGACCAGGCTCTCCCCCGCCGGCGACCAGTGGAAGTCTCCGAGAACCTCCTCGTGGCTGTGGCGGGCGGCAGGCCAGTCGATCACATTCACCGGATCCTCGCCCAACGGTCCGCAGACCGTCAGCTGATCCCCAAGCACGATGTGGCGCGTCGTCTTCCAGAGGATCTTCCGGGTATAGGGCTTCCAGCGCTGGCGGGTGTGGATGGCCAGGTGCCGGCCCGAAGGAGAGACGAGAAAGGACTGGGGGCGGATCGCCTCCGGGTCGAAGGGAAAGGGGGCCACCTCCCCTGTGTGCGTATCGAGGCGCATGAGGGACCAGCGGGCGCCGAAGTGCTCCCAGTTCTTCCGGTCCTGATGAAAGGTCACGTACCGGCCGTCGGGGCTCCAGGCGAAGACGAGCTCGTTGGCCCCCCGCCCCCGCTCCCGGTAGTTGACCGCGACGAGGTTGTTCCCCACGTCGTGAAGAATCTCGCGACTGCCCGCATCGATGACCGTGAGACAGCCCAGATCCCGGGTCTCGTGGATCGTATCGGGGTCGGTAAGCCGCACGCAGGCGATCTTCTTTCCGTCGGGAGAGTAGGACGGGACGACGACCTCGACCTTTCCCGGCAGGATTTCTTCGGTTTCGATGGTCCATTTTTGCGTCATGAAAAAGAACTCCTCGGAGAACGGTTTCTATTCGACGGTGACAGACTTGGCGAGATTCCTCGGCTGGTCGACGTCGTTGCCCATCAGGACGGCCGTCCGGTAGCTCAGAAGCTGAAGGATGGCCGTTGCAAGAAACACCCCTTCCCAGCCGTTTTTCTCCGGAAGAAGGTAGGAGGGAGGGGTCTGCCCCGGGGCCGGGGGAGCCACTGTCACGACCGTCCCTCCCCGGGCCTCCACCTCCCGGATGTTGGACCACTCCTTGGCGGCAAGATCCGGATCGACGAGCGGGGCGACAACGAGAACCCCCGCCTCGATCAGTGCGATGGGTCCATGCTTGAGCTCCCCCCCCGGATAGCCGTCGGCCGGACGGTAGGTGATCTCCTTGAGCTTCAGCGCCCCTTCGATGGCAAGGGGATAGTCGAAGCCCCGGCCGATGAAGATGACGAACCGGGAGGCGGCGATCTTCTCGGCGAGCCGGTCGAGCGCCGGAAGGTCGAGCGAACCCAGGAACCCCTCGAAGCGGGCCGGGGCCCGGACGAGAACCTCGAGGGCTCTCCGGGTCTCCTCCGACTCCCGGCGTCCGAGGTGGAGCGCCAACAGCCAGACGGCCGTGATCTGGGCGATAAAGGCCTTGGTCGAGGCCACGCCGATCTCGGGTCCGGCGCGCGTGAGAAGGGTCGCCTCGGACTCCCGGGTGACCGAGGATCCCGGCACGTTGGTCACCGCCAGGGTCAAAAATCCTTCCCGGCGGGCATGCTCCAGGGCTCCGAGGGTATCGGCCGTCTCCCCCGACTGGGTGATGCCGACGACCCAGGCGCCCTTTCTGATCCGCAGGGGCCGGTAGCGGAACTCGGATGCGATTTCCACGCGCACCGAAATGTCGGAGAGGGATTCGATCATAAGCCGTCCAAGAAGGGCGGCGTGGTAGGAGGTTCCGCAGGCCACGAAGACGATCTCCGGTGGCGAGGGACCGAGACGGGAGAGCTCGGAGAGCATCACCCGCCCATGGCCGGGGCCCAGGCGCCCTTCGAGGGTGTCCATGATCGCCCGGGGGCCCTCGAAGATCTCCTTTTCCATGAAGTGCCGGTAGTGGCCCTTCTCTGCCGCAACCGGATCCCAGGGGACCTCTTCGAAGACAGGCAGGAGGGCGGGCCCTCCGTTAACGGGAAGCAGGGAAAGCCCCTCCGGTCCCACCACGGCCATGACGTCGGGGGGAAGAGGCATCACCTTCCGGGTCCACTTGAGGAAGGCGGGAACGTCCGAGGCGAAGAAGTAGGAGCTGTCCCCCTCTCCGAGAAGTAGCGGAGCCCCCCGCCGAACCCCCACGAGCTCTCCCGGCCGTTCCTCGCAGAGAACCGCCAGGGCATAGCTTCCGGAGATCTCCCGGAGGGCCAGGCGCACGGATTCGGTCAGATTCCCTGTTTCGCGAAAGAACCTGTGGACAAGGTGGGCCACCACCTCGGTGTCGGTCTCGGAAGAAAAGACGAAGCCCTCCCGGGAGAGTTTCTCCCTGAGTTCCCGGTCGTTCTCGATGATCCCGTTGTGGACGACAACGATGGGGCCGGAGCGATGAGGATGGGCATTTTCCTCTGTCGGAGCGCCATGGGTCGCCCACCGGATATGGCCGATCGCCGATCCCGGAACACCCGAGCGCCCCTCGCAGGCCGTAACAAGCCCGGCGAGCTTGCCGGAGGCACGGACCACCTCGATCTTTCCCTCTTTGTCAAAATACGCCACCCCCGCCGAGTCGTACCCGCGATACTCGAGCCGGGAGAGTGCCTCGAGCACGAGGGAGACGGGTTCTTCCGGACCGTTATAACCGATGATTCCGCACATCAGGGGGATTCCTTCCTCTTGTTTTTTTTCCGACGTTCCCGCCGTCGTTCATGGTAACGGAGCGCTCCCTCGGGACGAAGCTCGGGAGAGGGCCGGGTGAGGTAGAGGGCTCCGGGAGGAAGATCAGCAACCACCGTCGAACCGGCCGCAATCACCGCCCCGTCCCCCACAATGAGAGGCGCCACGAGCTGGGTGTCGCTCCCCACGAAGACATCCTCGCCGATCACCGTTTCGAACTTCTCGTAACCGTCGTAGTTGCAGGTGATCGTCCCCGCGCCGATGTTGGTGCGGGCGCCCACCGTCACGTCTCCGAGGTAGGAGAGGTGGTTGGCTTTGGCCCCGGGCCCCAGGACCGCCTTCTTTGTCTCGACGAAATTGCCGATATGGACCTCCAAGCCGAGTTCGGTCCCGGGGCGGAGATGGGCAAAGGGGCCAACCACCGCCTTCGGACCGATTACGGCAGAGCTTGCCACCACGTAGTCCCGGAGAACCGCGCCATCGCCCACTTCGGTATCGAGGAGATGCACCCCCAGGCCGATGCGGCAGGAGGACCCGACCCTTGTGCGTCCCTCGAGAAAGCTCTGGGGAAGGATGACCGTCCCGGGACCGATCTCGACCTCCGGTCCGATATCGGTCCGGAGGGGATCCTGGAGGGTCACCCCCCGCCCCATGTGGAGGCGGTTGATCCGTTCCCGGAGAACGGCCGTGACAAGGGAGAGCTCCTCCTGGGTATTGACCCCCCGCATGGCCTCGGGAGAGACGGAGAGCGTCAGGACCTCTCCAGCCTGCGCGACGACCCGGGCCACGAGATCGGTCAGGTAGCGCTCTCCCTTCCGGGGGTCGGGGGCGATCCGGCCCGCCGCCTCGAGAAGGATCGGGCGGGGGATGAGATAGATCCCGGCGTTGACCTCCCCGATCGCTTTTTCTGAGGCGGAGGCGGCGCTCTCCTCGCGAATGGCGAATACCCTCCCCGACGGATCCCGCAGGATGCGGCCGTACCCCGTCGGATCGTCGAGATGGGCGGTCGTCAGAACCAGCGCCCCGGGCCGGTCCTCCCCTAGGGAGACCAGGGATTCGAGGAGCGTCTCATCGACGAGGGGGCCGTCCCCGTTCAGGACCAGGAGATGGGTCGAGGAGCCCGAGAGGAAGGCGGATGAGGATATGACCGCTTCGCAGGCCCCGAAGGTCCCGTCGGGACGCTCCTGAACGACATAGAGGGGGGACACAGATCCGGGAGCCTCCAGAGGCCGGTCCCCCGGGAGCCCCCCGGGGGGGACGACCACATGGACCGCTCCGACCCGCTCATGGAGGCGGACAAGCGCCCGGTAGGGGTAGGAGAGGAGGGGGGCGCCCAGGACCGGCGAGAGCACCTTGGGTACGGGAGAGCGCATCCGGGTTCCGGAGCCGGCGGCCAGAAGGACCCCGTCAATGATCATGATAGATCTCGTCGGGGGCCTTGGCCACCGGCAGCCTCTCCGGCATCCCGAGCCCTCCGGAAAGGATCATCCGGATCCCCTCCTCGACCGGGATATGGGTCTCGAGGACCATCGACTCCGGCACGAAGGCCTGAACGCCAATATAGAGGTTGTTACTTGGAAAGAAGATCGACCCATAGCGGACGGGATCCCCCTCGAGCGTCACCCACTGCGTCAAAAATCCCATCGTGTAGGCTCCGGGACGGGGATATTCGGCCAGGACGACCTTTCTAAAGCCCTTCCCGCCGGAGGGGGAAAAGGCATCGAGGATCGTCTTGATCGCGGTATAGAGCTTGGTAAAGAGGGGGATGTGGGTTAAAAGCCCTTCGAGGATCCGGAGAAGCCTCCGCCCGATGACGTTTGTCGCGAACATGCCTGCAAGGAAGATGATGGCGATGAGGACGGCCAGGCCCAACCCCGGGATCGGCCGGCCGATGACAAAAAGGACGAGGGGGTCGAGAAGGGAGTCGAGAAAAAGGAAAATCCGTGTGAAGATATAGCCCGAAAGGGCGACGGGTAGAACGATGACGAGCCCGGTGATGAACTGGGTCTTGAGTGTGGTCCGAAGACGGTCACCGCTTGACTGGATCCACCCCAAAGGGGCCCCCTTCCAAATTTTCCCGAATGCTGTTACCCGGTATTATCCTACCTATTTTGACGCTCCGGGGGCAAGGGTTCCCCC
>DAHXNG010000020.1 GCA_027366615.1 Nitrospirota bacterium
ACATCGCGAACACCCTTGCGAACGCCTACATGGCCATGGGCAATACGCGCACAGGAACCAAGATCCAAGGGGTCGCCCCGGTACCGGGAGCCAGTGGCGGGGGCGCGACCGTCACCGCGATCCTCTCGAACCTGCTCACCCTCGTTAGCGGGGGTTCGCACACCACGACCGCCAAGATCACTCAGGCCATCTTCCAGGCCATTCCCTGCGTCAGCACGAACACCTGCAAACAAACATATCTCGATAATCTCGCCACGGCCATTCAGATCCTGTCCAACACCTCCTGCAGCGGCTCATCAACCTCTGCCGACACGGCTACAAGCTGCCCTGACTCATCCACAATCATGGTGGTCGACATGCTCTACATTCTGGCTGCGACCCAGTACGATACCGGTCTGACCTATACTGGTAGCAGCTTTCAGGTTTGCCCCTCGGGAGGGAATGGAACCACCGGGTGCAATAACCTTTCAACCATAACAACCCTTGCAACATCAATCACATCCACCCACGTGGGCAACATCGCTGCCATTCTCGACAACATCACTGTGAGCGGAGACAGTCCTACCATTACCATCAATAACGCCTACATTGTCAACGTTGTCCCCTATTTTCTCTCCTCCTTCGGAACGTCGAGCAATTCCTCCATTCTCAATCCAATCAACCAGTTCCTCAATAGCATCAATTGCTACAAATCAAAAAGCATATCTGACACGTCCTGCGCCCCTTCAAGCCAATCAACCCAGAGTCCAACCAGCGTAACCTTTTCCAGCCAAGCACTCACAGACCTTTTGTCAACCCTTAACAGTTAGTCCACAGACCCCCCAACGACCAAAGGACACATGATGACAAAAAGACTTACAAAGACTCTTGCGAATCCCGGGACTGTCGGCGGGCTTTTCGGGTTGGCACTCCTTCTCTCGCTCTTTTCCATGCCCGCATTGGCCGCCCCCTCGGGAGTCGCCGGAACGGCCCTCTTCCAGCAGTTTCCCATACTCTACCAGGGCGTCTCCGTCGAAGGTATGGGCGGAGCCTTCACCGCCGTGGCCAACGACGAGAACGCGCCCTTCTACAACCCGGCCGGCCTCGACAATATCCAGGACTCGACCTTTGCGATCCTCAACATATCGGCGGAGGTCTCCTACCCCACCCTCTACCCCAATCTCACCAACAGCATCCAGGGGCTGGGTTCGAGTAACACCTCGGGCTACATCAACGCCTTTAACAACATCGCCGGCCAGACGATGTACGCCCGGGTGGGCGACTGGTCGAACTTCACGACCCACGACTTTTCCATCGGGCTTCTGACCAACAACCAGATGGCCGCGATCGCCAACGCCACCCCCACCACAAACAACCTGGCCTCCGCCGCCGCTCTCTCCGACACCGGCATCGTCATCAGCGGCGCCTACGGGTTCTTCAACCACCACCTCCAGGTCGGCGGCACCCTGATGGGACTTGACCAATACTTCTTCAATCTTACCTCCCTCTCGGTCAACCAGGTCTCAAGCTTCTCCAGCACCATGACGAACAACCTCGCCAACGGCTTCGGCGTCGTCGGCAACCTCGGAGCCATCTACCACTTCGACGCCCCGTTGAACCCCACCATCGGCGCCTCGGTTCTGAACGTCGGAACCGCAAGCTTCGGAGCCGCAGGATCGCTGCCCCAGATCATCGACGGCGGTATCGGCATCGATCCCGACATTGGCTTCGGCCAGCTGATCGCCGACATCGACTATGTCGACATCACCAACTACCTCTACTACACGGGAGACTCCCTCTGGCTCCACACCCGGTTCGGCGTGCAGTACAAGTTTCCCTACATCCTGACCGTCTCCGCCGGACTCTACGAAGGCTATCCCACCTTCGGCGCCGGCATCGACCTCTGGGCGGCCAAACTCAACGCCTCCTACTACACGGAAGAGGCGAGCCCCATCCCCGGACTTGAGCCAAACCACATTGTGGCCCTCCAGATCGCCTTCGGCTGGATGTAGCTCTCCCTCTCACGAAATCAAAAAAGGCGCCGTCTGGCGCCTTTTTTATTGCCTTTTCTCCGGGTAGGCCCGAAGAATTCCTGGGCAATCCGCTCGTCCCGAAGAGACTGATCCTTATCCCCCAGGACGCTTCGACAGGCCCGGGGAGGAGTGCGGTGGAGGAAGATCGGTGGTCGTCTGGGCAATCCGCTCCAGAGCCGACTTGGCCGACTTCTGTTCGGCCTCCTTCTTCGAGTGTCCCTGGCCCTCTCCCCACACCCTGTCCCGGATCCGGACCGCCACATCGAACACCTTTTGGTGGTCAGGGCCCGACTGTCCAACAATCACGTACTGGGGAAGGGTGTCAAGCTCGCGCTGGCAGTATTCTTGGAGAAGAGTCTTGTAGTCGGCGGCCGACTCTCCCCGGGAAGCACTTTCGAAGAGCTCCCGGAACTCCCGGAGGATAAACTGGCGGGCGGCCTCGAGACCCCCATCCTGGTAGATGGCGGCGATGACCGCTTCGAGAGCATCGGAGAGTATAGAGTTCTTCTCCCGGCCCTGAGTCATCTCCTCCCCTCGCCCGATCAGAAGATAGGAACCAAGGCTCAGATTCCTTGCCACCTGGGCCAGAGACGGCTCCGAGACAATCCGTCCCTTGATCTTGGAGAGGACCCCTTCGGGAGAGTCGGGCCAGAGACGCATGAGATTTTCCGCGACGACCAGACCCAGGATCGTGTCGCCGAGAAACTCAAGGCGCTCGTTGTCCCGGCGTCCCCCCCCTTTTTTGGTCTCGTTTGTAAAAGACTTGTGGATGGTCGCCTCTTCGAGACGCTCGAGCGAGGCAAAGCGATAGCCCAGGCGCTCTTCAAGGACAGGAAGATTTTGCATCCACTGGGAGCGGGGAAGCATCGGAATCCCTTGGTAGGAGTGGGGCCTTTTGGCCTTTCAGTCGACCTTTGCGATCACGAGGGAGGCGTTCGTTCCCCCGAAGCCGAAGGAGTTCTTGAGGATGGTCCGGACCGGCCGGCGTCTTGCTCCTCCGGAGACATAGTCGAGGTCGCATTCCGGATCCGGAGAATCGAGGTTGATGGTGGGGAGAATCACCTCGTTTTTAAGCGACATGAAGGCCATGGCCGTCTCGACACCCCCGGCCGCCCCCAGGAGATGGCCCATCATCGACTTGAGCGCCGTGACGGGAACCTTGTCGGCATGGGTGCCAAGGACAGTTCGGAGAGCCTTTGTCTCGAGTTTGTCGGCAAATGTTGAGGTCGCATGGGCGCTCACGTGGTCGACATCCTCGGGAGCGAGTCCCGCGTTGTAGAGGGCCATGCGCATGCAACGGATCGCCCCGGAGACATCGTCGGGAGGCGACGTAATGTGATAGGCATCCCCGGTGAGTCCGTATCCCAGGATCTCTCCGTAGATCGTGGCACCTCTGGCCTTGGCACCTTCAAGTGTTTCGAGAACAAGAACGCCAGCCCCTTCGCCCAGAACAAACCCGTCCCGATCCCGGTCGAAGGGACGGGAGGCCTTTTGAGGCTCATCATTTCGGGAGGAGAGCGCACGTGCCGCCGCAAATCCGGAGACTGTCAGGGGGGTGAAGGCCGACTCGGCTCCCCCGGCCAGCATCACGTCGGCATCGCCCCGGCGGACCATGTGGTAGGCGTCGCCGATGCAGTGTACCCCGGTCGCACAGGCGGTCACGGCACAGGAGTTCGGCCCTTCAAGGCCCATCCGGATTGCGATCTGGCCGGAGGCGAGGTTGATCAGCACCATGGGAATAAAAAAGGGAGACACCTTCCGGGGCCCTCCCTCCACGAGCTGGCCGTGGTAGTACTCGATGCCACCGATGCCGCCGATACCGGATCCCACATAGACGCCGATCCGTTCGCGATTGGACTCCCCGATCTCGAGCCTTGCATCGTCGGCCGCCATCTGCGCCGCCGCGATGGCGTAATGGATAAAGGTATCCATCTTCTTGATTTCTTTCTTGTCGATCCACTGTCCCGGATCGAACCCCTTCACCTCGCCCCCGATCCGGACGGGAAAACCCGACGCGTCGAAGCGCGTGATAGAGGAGACACCGGAGCGACCGGCGACGGCCGCATCCCACGTCTCCTTCGCCGTGTTCCCCAGGGGGGAGATGACCCCCACCCCGGTCACGACAACCCGGCGATCCAGGAGGGGGCGGATCGCCATCAGACGCGCTCGCCGATGTAGTCGACCGCATTCTGGACGGTGGAGATCTTCTCTGCGTCCTCATCCGGGATCTCGATTCCGAACTCCTCCTCGAGGGCCATGACGAGCTCGACGGTGTCGAGGGAATCCGCTCCGAGATCCTCAACAAAATGGGATTCGGGATGGACCTCTTCCTCGTCCACACCCAGCTGCTCTGCAATGATCTTTTTAACCCGGTCGTTGATGGCCATGAAGAAGAACCTCCTTAAAAAATGTCTCCGCCCGGAAATCATCCCGGGCGTCGCCGCATTACGGCATGGCGAGTCCGCCATTCACTGGAATGACCGCACCCGTAACATAGCCCGCCGCCGGGTCGGCGAGGAAGCAGACCGCATGGGCGATCTCCTCCCCCGTCCCGAACCGTCGTACGGGTATCCGTTCAAGGACCCCGGAGGTCACGCTCTCCGGAAGGCCCGACGTCATGTCTGTCTCGATGAATCCGGGAGCCACCACATTGACGGTGATTCCCCGGGACCCCACCTCGAGGGCCACCGACTTCGAAAAGGCCTCGAGGCCCCCCTTCGAGGCGGCATAGTTGGCCTGCCCCGCATTCCCGGTCGTCCCCACCACAGAAGAGATCGAGACGATCCGGCCATACCGCTGTTTCATCATGGGGCGAAGGACGGCACGGACCATCCGGAACGGGCCGACGAGATTGACGTCGATCACCTCCCGAAAATCCCCCTCCTCCATCCGGACAAGAAGTTTGTCCCGGACGATCCCGGCGTTGTTCACAAGAATATCAACCCTTCCGGAGCGATGCAAGATCGATTCGACGGCGGCCTCGATGGAGGCCGCATCGTTCATGTCTAGGCGGACGACCTCTCCCCGATCCCCTCCGGGAAGGGCTCTCACGCGGACGAGGAGCTCCTCCTCCTTCGAGCGGCACCCAAAATAGACCCGGTGGCCGGCCTCGAGGAGGCCCTTTCCCACCGCCCAGCCAATTCCGCGGTTGGCTCCGGTCACCAGAGCCGTCTGAACCGGGGGAAGCTGTGTCTCACGATCGCGCATCGCTTACTCCTTCGATTCTTTCGTGTCGGTATTCGCCCAGGTGATCTTACCGGCAAGCTCCGGATGGGCCCGCTCGACGCGTTTTCCCAGACCCGCAAGAACTCCGCCCGGCCCGACCTCGAGAAGGTGCGTCACGCCGGCCCCGAGGACCGCGACCATCGACTTCGTCCATTCGACGGGGGACTCCATCTGCCGGACGAGAAGCTCCCGGATTTCCCCTGCGACCTCACCCGGCCCCACAAACATCCCGGTGACGTTGGCCACGAGGGGAACGGAGAGCGGTCCCAGAGGGGTCTTTTCGAGAAGATCCTTCATGGAGAGGGCGGCCGAATGCATGAGTGCCGTATGGGAGGGCACCGAGACGGCCAGGGGAACGATCTTTCTGACGCCTGCCGCACGGAGAGCCTCGATGCCAGCCTCGACAGCACCCTTTTCCCCCGCGATCACGCACTGTCCGGGACAGTTGTCGTTCGCCACGGAAACGATGCCCCCGGTCGCCTTCCGCACCCCCTCGAGAACGCGGTCGACCTCTGAGCGCTCGGGGCCCAGGACTGCGGCCATGAGCCCCGTCCCTGCCGGAACGGCCTCCTGCATGAAGCTTCCCCGCCGGTGGACCAGAAGAAGGGCATCGGTAACGGAAAGCGCCCCCGCCGCCACAAGGGCTGAGTACTCGCCCAGACTATGGCCGAGAACCATGTCCGGGGGCCTCTCCCCCTGAAGCCTTCCAAATGCCAGAACGCTCGCCAGAAGGATGGCCGGCTGGGTCCAGCGCGTCTGGTCGAGAATGCCCGCCGGCTCGTTTCTGGAAATAGTCAGGATGTCGGCTGAGAGGAGCTCCGAGGCCGTCCTGACAAGCGCCCGTTCCTCGGGCCGGTCGAAGCGGTCAAGCATCCCCGGGATTTGGGATCCCTGCCCGGGAAAGAGATAAGCTGTCTTCACGCACGGCTCCTTTTCTGCAGATCCGCCTCCCAGGTCAAAAGCCCCGAACCCCATGTCACCCCCGCTCCGAAGGCGGTCAGAAGAACCCGCTCCCCCTCCCGGACCCGGCCCGCCCGGACCGCCTCGTCAAGTGCCACCGGGATAGAGGCGGCGGAGGTATTTCCGTAACGGTCAATGTTGACCATGACCTTCTCCGGGGGAAGTCCCAGTCGGCCGGCCAGGGCATCGATGATGCGGATGTTCGCCTGGTGAGGAACCAGAAGGGAGATCTCCGAAGCGCTGACCCCCGATGCGGCCAGCACCTCCTCCACCGACTCCTGGAGCTGCCGGACCGCCATCTTGAAGGTCTCTCCCCCCTTCATCCGGATCGTGGGGGGCTCTCCGGTCTTTCGCGCTCCCCCGCCCGGCACATGGATCATGTCCCAATGCCGGCCGTCCGCCCTCACACGGAAGGTCTCAAGCCCCCGACGGGCGACGGAGGAGGCCTCGACCACCACCGCCCCGGCCCCGTCTCCGAAGAGGATCGCCGTCCCCCGGTCCGACCAGTCGAGGGAGCGGCTCATGACCTCGGAGCCGATCACGAGAAGCCTCGATGCCGCCCCCGACTCCACCATGCTCTTGGCCACCGTCATGGCATAGACAAAGCCGGAGCAGACGGCATTTAAGTCGAAGGCAAAGGCCCGGGAGGCCCCCAGACGGGCCTGGACAAGACAGGCCGACGAGGGAAAGAGGAGGTCCGGAGTCGCCGTGGCCAAAAGGATCCCGTCGAGGTCGGAAGGGGAGAGAGCGGCCGCGGCGAGGGCCTTCGTGGCCGCCATAACCGCGAGATCGGAGGTCGACTCGTCCTCCGCCGCAATGCGTCGCTCCCGGATCCCCGTCCGCTCGCGGATCCAGGAGTCGTTCGTCTCGAGGTAGGCGGCAAAGTCGTCGTTGGTCATGACCCGGGAGGGGGCATAGGAGCCGGTCCCGGTGATAACGGCCCGCATCCCGCTCACCCTGCGGCCTCCCGGGGTCCGGGCGAGGCCATTTCTTTCCGGAGGGCGGAGGTGAGACCCGATGCGGCGAGGCGGTCGGCCATCCCGATGGCATTCTTGATCGCGAGCGCATTCGAGCGGCCATGGCAGATGACGAAAAGTCCTCCCACGCCCAGAAGGGGAGCCCCGCCGTATTCGGCATAGTCGAGCCGTTTCTTCATCCGGGAGAGCGCCGGTTTCAGGAGAAGCCCCCCGATCCTGGAGCGAAGATCGGAGCCTGCAGCCTCGCGCATCATCCCCATGATCGTCTGGGCCAGCCCCTCGGCCTCCTTGAGAACAACATTTCCCACAAAGCCGTCACAGACGACCACGTCGGTCTCCCCGGAGAAGATGTCGCGCGACTCGATTGGCCCGGAAAACCACGAAAACCCGGGGGTATTTTCCCCCTCTCCCCCCTGTCCCCGGAGAAGGGCGATCGTCTTCTGGACGAGCTCGTTTCCCTTGGTCTCCTCCTCTCCGTTCGAGAGGACCGAGACCCGGGGGTCGGAAAGGTCGAAGAGATGGCGAGAAAGGAGGCGCCCCATACGGGCGAAGGAGACGAGATGGGAGGGTTTGCAGTCGACATTGGCGCCGCCGTCGACGAGGATGAAGTGGCCGGTTCGGGAGGGAAGGACCGTTCCGATTGTCGGGCGCTCGACGCCGTCGAGGCGTCCGAGAACCCACATGGCTGCCGCCAGAGAGGCTCCCGAGTGTCCGGCCGAGACCGCCCCGTCCACCCGTCCCTTCTTGACAAGTTCCGAGGCCACCCAGACGGTCGACTCGCGTCGCCTTCTGACATCGGAGGCCTTTTCCGTCATGGCAATGACGTCTTTGGCCTCGACGATCTCGAAGGAAGAGGAAATCGATAGCGCTTCAAGCCGCTCCCGGATGAGCGGGGGATCCCCCACCAGAACAACCTCGGTGCCAAAATCCCGCCGGGCCATGTCGGCCCCGGCGACCAGGGGGTCGGGACCGAAGTCCCCACCCATCGCATCGAGAGCGATCTTCATTACGGTACGATTGGATCCTCAGCCGTTCTTGATGCGGAGAACGGCCCGCTTGTTGTAGATGCCGCAGGAGAGGCAGGCATAGTGGGGCTGCTTTGGCTCGCCACAGGCGGGACAGGTGACCACAGCCGACAGGGTCAGCTTCTTGTGGGTCCGCCGCTTGTCACGCCGGGACCGCGAGATCTTGGTTTTTGGATGTGCCATGATTCAACTCCTTCAATTATTGGGGATGCCAAAAAATGGCTCCAGCTGAGCATCCCCGGTTATTCGCCATTTGGCCCGGAAGCCGACCGCACGCGACGTGAGAGCTTTCTCCTGCTGACTGACCCGTTTAACCTGCGGTCAGGATTCGGACAGGTGGCCGCAATCGCTGTCATTTCTGTTCTGTCCGCATTTCGGACAGAGGCCCCGACACTCTTCGTCACAGAGGGGGTAAAAGGGAAGGTCGGTCAGGAGGAGCTCCCTAAGCCAAGGGCCAAGGTCGACCCAGCCGTCGCTCCCATAACGCTCGAGCATGTCGGGCTCGGGGTCCTTCTGGTGGAAGAACATCGTCCGCTCTCCCGTCTCCCCCCGCCTGACGAACTCCGCAAGACACCTTCCGCAGACAAGCGGTGTCTCGTAGCAGACGGTGAGATCGACCATGACATCCGTCCCCTCCCGTCCGAGCGTCGCCTCAATCCTCCCGTCCATGCGGGCGAAATCCCCTGCCGCCTCCTTTGAGAGAAAGACTGCAGGCGCGGCCGCGATCTCTTCGGAGAGGGAATGATCCAAAGGAAGAGCCTCCGCAAGGCGAAGGTCGGGAATACTGTCAATATGAAATCTAAGCATTACAAAAGGTTCATTCTAGGCATCGGCAAGACCGGTGTCAACCGGCCCCTTCGAACCAAGGAAGTCGGCGATCCACTCGGCAAGGGCGGAAATGGCGATACTGTGCCGTTCCCCGGTTGCCCTCACCTTGATTTCCGCCCGTTCCTCCCGAAGCCCCTTCTCCCCGAGAATCACCTGGAGAGGGAAGCCCAGAAGGTCTGCGTCGGCAAATTTTACCCCGGCGCGGAGATCCCTGTCGTCGACAAGGACCTCCTCGGGGAACCTTTTCTCCAGAAGATCCGAGATCCGGAGGCCTTTTCCGGCAAGGTCCGCATCCTTCCCTCCAAGGGGAAGGACTGCCACCGCAAAGGGGGCCATGGCCACCGGCCAGATAATCCCCGCCTCGTCATGCGACTGTTCGATTCCCGCCGCAAGAAGCCGGCTCACGCCGATCCCGTAACATCCCATGTGAAAGAGCGTCTCCCGGCCATCCGGGTCAAGGAAGCCCGCCGCCATCGGGGTGCTGTAGCGGTCTCCCAGGTCGAAGACATGGCCCACCTCGATCGCAGTCGTCCGGTCGAGCCTTCCCTGGCAGAGGGGACAATGGACCGCCTCTCCGGCAAGCTCCACATTCGAGGCATAGGCGCAGGCGGGGCAGAAGACGACCGTGTCCTCCCCCGAGGGGGCCAGGACCATGAACTCGTGGGAGGAGGATCCCCCGATATTCCCGGTGTCCGCCTCCACCATGCGAACCGACAGTCCCAGACGGGAAAAGATCCGGAAGTAGGCCTCCTGCATCGAACGGTAGCACTCGGCCCCCTCCTCCTTCGACCGGGCGAAGGAATAGGCGTCCTTCATGACGAACTCCCGTCCCCTCATGAGGCCAAACCGGGGGCGCATCTCGTCACGGAACTTTGTCTGGATCTGGTAGAGGGTCACCGGGAGTTGGCGATAGCTTCTGAGAAGGCCCGAGGCAAGCTCGGTCACAACCTCCTCGTGAGTCGGACCCAGAGCGAAGGAGCGGTCGTGACGGTCGGTGAGACGGAAGAGCTCGCGGCCATACTTTTCCCACCGTCCCGTCCTCTCCCACAGCTCCGCCGGCTGGAGGGCCGGCATCAGGATCTCGAAGGCCCCGGCCCGGTCCATCTCCTCCCGGACGATGCGCTCCACCCGCCGGAGGACCCGGGCGCCAAGCGGCAGAAAGTCGTAGAGCCCCCCCGCCACCTTCCGCACATACCCTCCCCGCAGCATGAGGCGGTGGCTGACGGTTTCGGCCTCTGCGGGATCCTCGTGGAATGTGACATAGGGAAGACGGGTTGTTCTCATGCCTTCTCCGCGGCCACAGCCGCTTCCGGAGCCATGGGAAGAGAGATCCGGTGACCGTTTTCGTCGCGAAGCCCCGAGAGCCCAGCACGGCGCATCATCTCGACCTTCTTTTCCACCTGGGTAATGAGAAGCTCCTCGAGCTCTCCGGAGGGGATCTTCTTCACGACCTCCCCGTTTTCAAAGAAGATGCCAACCCCCTGTCCCCCGGCAATCCCCAGATCCGACTCCTTTCCCTCACCGATCCCGTTGACCACGCACCCCAGGATGGAGATGTCCATCGTCTCCTGTACATGGGCAAGGCGTTCCTCCACCCGGGCGGCCAGGCCCACCACATCGATCTCGAGACGGCCGCAGGTCGGACAGGCGATGACATTCACCCCCCGCTTCCTCAGGCCCAGAGACTTGAGGATCCCCCAGGCCACCTTGACCTCCTCGACGGGATCGGCTGCAAGGGAGACGCGGATGGTGTCCCCGATGCCCATGGCCAGAAGGTAGCCCAGACCCACCGAGGACTTCACCGTTCCAGACAAAAGGGGGCCCGCCTCGCTCACCCCGATGTGAAGGGGGTAGTCGCAGCGCTCGGAGGCCAGCCTGTAGGCGTCAATGGTGTCGAGAACATTGGAGGCCTTGAGAGAGATCTTGATGTCGGTAAAGTTTTCCTTCTCGAGAAGGGCCACGTGGCGCATGGCCGACTCCACCATCGCCTCCGGGGTGGGGTGGCCATACTCCTCGAGGAGATCCCGCTCGAGCGAGCCGGCGTTGACGCCGATCCGGACGGGAAGACCCCGGTCCTTCATACGGTCGACGATCGCCCGGATCTTGGTCTGGCTCCCGATGTTGCCCGGATTGATCCGCACGGCATCGACCCCCCCCTCGATCACCGTCAGCGCAAGATGGTAGTCGAAATGGATGTCGGCAATCACCGGGATGGGGGAGCGCTTGTGGATCTTTCCCACCGCCTCGGCGGCCTCCGTGTCCACAACCGCCAGACGTATGATCTCGCAGCCGACCTCGGAAAGCTTTTCGATCTGGGCGAGGGTGGCCTCCACATCGCGGGTATCGGTGGTGGTCATCGACTGTACCGAGACCGGAGCCCCATCCCCGATAGGGACCGAACCCACCATAATCCTTCGCGTCTTCTTGCGCGCGATCTGCATAATACTCTCCTTACCGGGCCGTACCGAAGACCCGCATGATATCGTTATAGAAAGCAAAGACCATCACAGTGAGAAGAAGAACAAATCCGAGCTGCATCGAAAGCTCCCGCACCCGGATCGAGGGCGGGCGCCTGAGAACCCCCTCCACCGCGAGGAAGAGGAGGTGGCCCCCGTCGAGGACAGGGATGGGCAGGAGATTCATGACCCCCAGCGTCACGCTCACGAACCCCATGAAGACAAGGAGGTTCGACAGGCCCGACTTGGCCGCCTTGGCCGACATCTGGGCGATCAGGATCGGCCCTCCGAGGTTCTTGGGAGAGACCTCTCCGGCCACCATCTTCCAAAGAGAGACAAGGTTGATCGCGGCGATATTATACGTCTTGATCATCGCCATCCCCAGCCCCTCTGAAAACCCGTACCGCACCGTGGCGAAGCTCCCGGAAGGCCCGACGCCGATCTTTCCCTGGCTTACCGGCTCCCCGAAGAGGTTCTTTCCCGCCTCCACCCGGGGAACCAGATGAAAGGAAAGCGCCTTTCCTCCCCGCAGGATATCGAGAGAGACTGGGGCCCCTCCCTTGTGCTCGATCACGTGGCGAAGATCATCCCATTGGGAGATCGGCGCCCCGTCGACGGCGGTAATCCGATCACCCTTCATAAGCCCGGCCGTCTGGGCCGGGGATCCCGCGAGAACCTGGCCCACCACCGCCTCCATGACCGGGAAGCCCCACCAGAAGACCGAAGAAAAAAGGAGGATCGCCAGCACAAAGTTCGCGATCGGCCCCGCCGCGGCAATGAGCATCCGCCGGGGTACGGAAAGGGCCCCGAAAGAACGGGAACGGTCTTCCGGCGCCACCTTTTCAGGGTCGGTCTCCCCCAGCATCTTCACGTAGCCCCCCAGGGGGATCCAGGCGAGCCGATACTCCGTCTCTCCGACCGTCTTCGAGTAGATCGGGGGACCGAACCCGATGGAAAATTTCTCGATCTTTACCCCGAAGCGCTTGGCCACAAGAAAGTGGCCGAGCTCGTGGATCAGGATCAGGATACCGATGACGACAATAAAGGAAACGATGGCACTCACGGAAAAAACCTTTCTATCTGTCCATAACGGTCTGGACTCATCGCCACACCGTCAGGGTCGAACCGTCAAAGGTCAGTTTCTGGAGGCAGAAGCCGGGCGGGGGGTCGCCTCTTCAATTTGCAGGACCGCCTCCCGGGCAATGCTGGTCGCCCGGGCAACCGCCTGCCTGATCTCGGAGAGCGACCCCGGGATCTCTCCGGGGGCCTGTTTGAGCCCCTGCTCCCAGACATCGAAGATTTCGGTAAAGGAGATCTTCCCTCCGAGGAACGCGGCCACCGCCACCTCGTTGGCCATATTCAGGTAGAGCGCTCCCTGCCCGGGGCGGGAGATGGAGCGGGCCGCCTGCCGGATGGCGGGAAAGGTCTCGTGGTCCGGAGCAAAGAATGTCAGCTGCCCCGTCTTGACAAGATCGAGAAAGGGCACCCCGATGGGAAGACGCTCCTCGCCCGAGAGCGCATAGGCGATGGGGCCCTTCATGTCGGGGACTCCCATCTGGGCCAGCACCGAGGCGTCCCTAAGCTCGACCATCGAGTGGATGATGCTCTGGCGGTGGACCACCACTTCGATGCGGTCGGCCGGGATGTCGAAGAGCCATCGCGCCTCGATCATCTCCAGCCCCTTGTTGAGAAGAGTCGCCGAGTCGATGGTAATCTTGGGCCCCATCTTCCAGGTCGGATGGTTCAGCGCCTCTTCCCGGGTCACCCGTTCGAGATCTTCGCGTCTCTTGCCGAAGAAGGGCCCACCGCTGGCCGTGAGGATGATGCGGCGCACATCGCTCCAGCGATGGCCGGCCATCGCCTGGTAAATGGCACTGTGCTCCGAGTCGACCGGCACAAGCCGGGCTCCCCGCTCCTTCACCCGATCGATGACCGTCTGCCCCCCGACCACGAGGGTCTCCTTGTTGGCAAGCGCCACCGTGCGTCCAGGAAAGATCCCCTCCCAGGTGGGAGAGAGCCCCGCCTCGCCCACAATCGCCGAGAGGAGGACCTCGGCGCTTTGAAGGGCAGCGACTTCGCAGGCGCCCTCGGCTCCTGCCACGACGCGGATCCCCGAACCGGCCAGGGAGTCGGACGCCCGGACAAAAAGACTCTCGTCCACCGACAGGATCTCGGGGCGGAACTCCCTTGCCTGAAGAAGGGCCAAGTCGAGATTTTTTCCGCAGGCCAGACCCCGGACGCGGAACCGTCCCGGATGGGAGCGGACGATATCGAGGGCCGACCGCCCGATCGACCCGGTCGACCCCAGGATGGAAAGGCCCGCGGTCTTTTCATTTGTCATCCGGTAGTTCCTCCCGACCCGCAGGTCAGACAATCACGGGGGAGCTGAGCCCCACATAAAAGATCAGAAAGGCATAAAGGACAGGGGCGTTGAAGAGAAGACTGTCCACCTTGTCGAGCATCCCTCCGTGGCCGGGGAGGAAGTGGCCCGAGTCCTTCACCTGGGCCTGCCGCTTGAAGGCCGATTCGACAAGGTCTCCCAGCTGGCCCGTCACAGAGAGGACAAGTCCCAGACAGAGCATCTCGACCCGGGTGGTGTGGCCGGGGAGCCACGGAGCGGCCCAAACACTTGTCAGAACGCCGGCAAGAGCCCCCCCGAACGCCCCTTCCCACGTCTTCTTGGGAGAGATCCGGGGAGCCATGCTGTGCCGGCCAAGGGCCTTGCCCGCAAAGTAGGCGCCGGCATCAACAATCCAGGTCATCGCCAGGAGGTAGAGGATCCATCGCGACCCCCCCGGGATCCCCCGGATCAAGAGGAGTGTTCCCAAAAGGAAGGGGACGTAGACAATCCCCAACCAGACCACCGGGATATGGACCATGCGGGAGATCCCCCCCGAAAGGAGCGTCCCCCCGAGAACGGTCAGAAAAAGCAGGGCGAGCACCGCCTCAAGGGTTTCCGGGGGAACCGCCCCCGTGCTCTTGAGATAGATCACATAAAGAAAACCCGCTCCAGCGGTGAGACCAAGCCAGGTCCCGCTGTCGAAGGGGATCCCCGGAAAGAGCCGGTAGAACTCGTACTGGGCGAGAAGGACAAGAACCGAGAGCACCAGAAAAAAATGCAGGGGCTGGGCCCACAGGACCAGTGCCGCAATGAGGGGGATCGCGATCGCCGCGACGACGAGACGGCGGAGGAGCTCCATCAGGCCTTCCCCGTCTCTTGTCCCGTTCCCCGGGAGAGGGTCTCTCCCGTTCCTTCCGCCCCGAAGCGGCGCTGGCGGTCCTGATAGTCCATGAGGGCCCTCTTGAGATTCTCTTCCCCGAAGTCGGGCCAGAGGACCGGGTCAAAGTAAAGCTCTGTATAGGCGAGCTGCCAGAGAAGAAAGTTGCTGATGCGGTGCTCCCCGCTCGTCCGGAGGAGAAGGTCGGGCGGGGGGATCCCGGCGGTATCGAGATAGCCGTCGAAGAGCTCCTCGGTCAACTCCTCCGGAGCCTTACGGCCGGCCGCCACATCCGAGGCGAACCTTTTTGCGGCACCAAGGATCTCCTCCCGGCCGGAATAGGACAGGGCCAGAACGAGGTCCATGGCTCCCCCATCCCTTGTACCTTGCTCGACCGCCTCGATCTTTCTGAGGACAGACAGGGGCAGGCGGGAGCGGTTCCCGATGGTCCGGAAGCGGATCGCCTTCTCCCGCATCAGGGCCTCCTCCCCATCGAGGTAGTCCTCGAGAAGAGCCATAAGGGCATCTACTTCCAGTCGGGATCTTTTCCAATTTTCCCACGAGAAAGCATAGAGGGTCAAATAACGCAGGCCCCAGGCCCGGCAGGCCGAGACCGTTCGGCGCACCGCCTGCGCTCCCTGCCGGTGGCCTGCCACCCGGGGAAGAAGACGCTTTTTCGCCCAGCGGCCGTTTCCGTCCATGATGACCGCCAGATGGGCCGGGGGCTTCACGAGCCAGGACGGTCTCTCATCGAGAAGGTGCTCGTCCGATCGGCTCATCGTCCTCCCCGGACCCCTTCGGGACGGTTGAGCAGAGACGGGGCCCCCGATCCGCTCCCAAGCGCCCGGGTCACCTCCTTGGGAAGGGCAAAGAAGAGCACGGAGCCCTCCTTCACGATCAGGTTCTGGATGTTCATGAAATTGAAGACCGGCTCGGTCCCCACCTCCAGAAGCGTCTGCCCGGTCTTTCGGTCGGAGACGAGGGCGATGTCCCGGATGAAGTTCTTGACCCGGGTCAGCTCTCCTAGCAGGACCCAGTTGACCCCTGTCCAACGATAGAAGTAGACCTGGCCGTACTGGTAGCCCTGGAAGTTCCCGAAACCGGAGGACATGGGGATATTCTTGTAGACCACTGCCACGGGCCGGCCGGGATCCTTTGACGACGTCAAAAGAAGGATGCGCCCCTTGACCCGGACGCTCCGCGACTGCACGGGAAGCAGGGCGTGGGGACGGCCGAAGACAAAGTGGTTGGAGTATCCCCCAAGGAAGATCGGACTTTTGAAGCGCAGATCCCCCCGGCTGTCGTAGTACTCGAGATGGTTGTCTGCGGCCACCTTCAGGAAGGCCTCCTGTGTTCCCGTCTTGACGGGAAGCGTGCCGAGGAGAGTGATCACCCCGGGCCAGGACACTGCCGCCCCCTTCTCGAAATGGTCGAGCTTCCACCGGAGAAAATGAATGTGCCCCAGGAAGGCCTTGTTCACCCCCATCCTCTGGGCGATCAGCCGGGACTTTCCATCGGAGAACCGAACGATCCGGATGTACCAGGGAAGGTGCTTGGCGATCCGGCGAAAGGTCTTGCCATCGTAGTCGAGGACGTAGGAGTCGGGCGATCCTCCCACGATATTGGTCACTGCGATCTGTTCCTCCCCCGGATGGTCCGGTGAGGGGGGAATGACCGGCCCGACCGAAAGAAAGACGTGCCGGTTCATCGGAACCCGGGCATCGGACTCCCGATAGTGGGTCCGGATCCGATTCTTTCCGATGGAGCCCACAATAATTCGCCGGCCGTCGGAGAGCACGGTGACCGGGTCAGACCCCGGGATCAGACGACCTTCCCCCAGAAAGAAGGGGATCAGAGGGATCCGGACAACCCGGATCGGAACGGAGAGGGGTGGGAGCTTGGCGGCATGCATGTTGCCCGTAGCTCCTCCGAGAAGAGATCCGGCCCCGAGGGTCCCCGAGAGGGGATGGACACCGGCAAGGACCGTATGGAGGGCATAGGCCTTTTGTCCGGTGATTGCCCCGTCGACCTCAAGGTCGAGAATGACCTTGTCTCCGAGAAGGGTTGTGTCGACGAGGATCAGCCCCTGGGCCGAGAGGTTTTTGGCTAGGGCCACCCGGTAGGCCGGATCCGTAAGGGAGCCCTTTCCCATCTTGCGCATGGCAAGATCGACCCGGAAGGGGTCAACGACGGTAAATCGCCGGGACTTTTCGAGAGCCCGCGTCAGATGGCTCATGACGGCAAGGTCGGAATAGCGGGAGGAGGGAACGAGAGCCACCCGGACAAGGGAGGCCGGTAGACGGTATCCGTCACCTTCCCGGACCCTTCCCCCTCCCCTGAAGATCCCCGTCGCACTCTGGGAGTCCACCGAACGGATCTCGACCCATCCCACCTGCTCTTCCCGGTGTCCGATGACGACGCCGGTATAGAAGTCATGGAAGGGGGGGCCCGGCCGATAGATCATGACCATGGCCCCCGGGTAGAAACCGGCATCCTCTCCGTGGTCGAGGGTTAGCCGCCCTCCTGCGCCGACCGAGACCACATGTCCTCCTACCGGAGGATAGAAGGTCTCGAGGATGTTGACCACATCCCGGGCATGGGCAACGGGCTCGGAGCTTCCGGGCGGAGGCGGGGTGACCGGAGCCGGCAGGGCCCGGCCCGGGGCCGGTAGAAGGAGAAGAAAGAAGAAGGCACAAAGGAGCCTCCAGAGGACTCCGCCTCTTTCCCCCGGCTGTCTTGTCACGAATGCTCCCGAAATCTGCTTCAAAGGATCCCCGCGATCTCGCCCTCGGCCGTGAGGCCAATGCGGGCAAAGGCCGGGTCGGAGGGAAGACCCGGCATGGTTTGTGTCTCTCCGGCGATCGCCAGAACAAAACCCGCCCCCGAGAGCACCCTCAGCTCGCGCACAGGAAAGGCAAAGCCTTCGGGGGCATTTTTCAGGGAAGGATCGTGGGAGAGGGAGGCCCAGGTCTTGGCGATGCAGACAGGGAATCTCGCCGCATCGGTCTTCTCGATCCTGGCAAGCTCCGCCTTCGCGCCATCGGACCAGACCACCGATCCCGCCCCATAGATCCGGGTCGCGACCGTCTCGACCTTCTCCCGAAGCGGCATTTCCAGAGGATAGAGCGGACGGTATTCGGCCTTCCCCCCGGTCGCGGCCTCGCAGACGGCTGAGGCGAGCCCCCGGGCTCCCTCCCCCCCGTCGCGGAAGTGGGTCGAAACCACTGCGTCCCGGGCGCCGGCTCCAACGGCCGCCTCCCGGATCGCCCCGATCTCCGCGTCGCTGTCCCCCTCCCCGCTGTTGATGGCGACCACGACCGGTACCCCGAACTGCCGGAGGATGCCCACGTGGCGGACCATGTTGGGCAGGCCCGCCACAAGCGCCGGAAGGTTGGGGCGGGCAAGCTCGGCTGGCAGGGCGCGCCCCTGGCGCACATCCCCCACCCCCCCGTGCATGCGAAGACCCCGGGCCGTCACGACCAGGACGGCGACATCCGGCCCCCGGCCCAGAACCCGGCACTTGATGTCGAAAAACTTTTCCCCGCCCAGATCGGAGCCGAAGCCGGCCTCGGTCACCACGCAGTCGGCGGTGGCAAGAGCCACCCGGTCCCCCAGCACCGAGCTGTTGCCGTGGGCGATATTGGCGAAGGGGGAGCCGTGGACGATCGCCGGGGTTCCCTCGCAGGTCTGCATGAGGTTCGGCCAGAGCGCCTCGCGAAGGAGCGCCGTCATGGCCCCGTCGACCCGGAGGTCGGCGGCGGTCAGGGGCTTGCCCTCGCGGGTCCTGCCAAAGGTCACGGAGGAGATCCGTCGGGCGAGGTCTTCCCACGAGACGGAGAGGGCGAGGATCGCCATGATCTCGCTTGCGACGGCAATCTCGAACCGGCTCTCCCGGGGGATCCCGAAGCCGGGGCCCCCGAGTCCCACCACAACCCGGCGAAGGGCCCGGTCGTTGAGGTCGACCACCCGGCCCCACGAGACGGCAAGCGGATCGATCCCCAGGGGATTGCCGTGGTGGAGGGAGTTGTCGATCGCGGCGGCGAGAAGGTTATGGGCCGCCGCCACGGCATGGATGTCCCCCGTCAGATGGAGATTCAGGACGGACGAGGGCTCGACCGTAGAGCGGCCTCCTCCTGCTCCGCCCCCCTTGATCCCGAAGACCGGTCCCATGGAGGGCTGACGGAGCGTCACGACCGAGCGAAGGCCCAACCGGGTAAGCCCCATGGCCAGGCCGATCGAGGTTGTCGTCTTGCCTTCCCCGGCCGGGGTCGGGGTCATTCCCGAGACGAGGATGTACCGGGCCTTTTTTTTGCCCTCCTCCCCGACAAACCGGGGATCGATCTTTCCCCGGCCCGGACCGTAGGGATGAAAGGCCCCGTCGGGGACGCCCATCTCCCGGGCGATCCCGGATAGATCCCTAAGACTCTGAACTTTGTCGGACACCTAAGACCACTCCCCCGAATCGGCTCCCCCCAATTGACGGGCCGCCGAAACCTCTTGAAAATTAAAAAAAACCGCTCGCAGACATCAGGATAGGATATCCCAACCCCGCCGGACCGTTCAAGCGCCCCCGGCCTTGGGGGGACGACAAATTCCAGAACTCAAAAATAATATTTCAAGCCTTGCATTTAAAGCGTTACAGCGATTCATCCCTTTGGTGCCGTCCACTTGCTGGTCCCGGAGAGATCCCTAAAGCCTTCGGGAGGCGAGGGGGAGGGGTCAGATCCATGAACCCCCTCCCCGATTGAAAGAGAAGGTCAAAAATGGAGCATCGGGGAATACGCACTATAAATATTCTCCACTCTGCCTATAAAGAAGGTCCGGGTTCCGGATCTACGGGCAAGGCGAGGGATCAGGGTTTCGGAGGAGCCTTCTTCGACATCGAGTCGATCTTGCCTCCGACCCAGTTCCCGGCATTCTGGACCGCCTTGGCCGTCCCGTCGACCGCACGCTTCACCTTCTGGTGGAAATCATCGCTTTTTAGATAATCTCCCGTTTTTTTGGCCGCATGGTCTAAGGATTTTTCTACGGATTTCCCGGCATCGGACACTTTTTGGGACAGATCCTCCGCACCGGAGGCTTCCCGGTGCATTCCCGGAAAGAGCATCCCCCAAAGAAGCAGCGTGAAAAGAGCCCCGGTCAATGTCAGCTTTCTTTTGGATGTCTTCATTTCTCTAACCTCCCGACCTCTTTCGAGATGCATTCAATCGGAGAACAGTCACTATTGATTTACAAGTTTTCTCAAAGGCCATTACCTGTCGCCCACCCCTCGACCTTCCCCCACTGGCTCCGGCAGTCCTCCGGCCATGCCCTCCCGAGCCTCCCGCTCGAGATGTCTTTTTCTGCGCCTCTCCCCCCAGCGTGCCATCAGGATCCCCCCCTCGTAGAGGAGGAGCAGGGGCACGAACATGATCATCATGTTGAGAAA